>DRHS01000080.1 GCA_011053095.1 Bacteroides sp. | reverse complement strand
CATATTTATTAACTAGTTGTATAAATATATAATGTGTCCAATTAATATTTAGAGCGAGTGTCCAATTTTAGGCGCAGAGTGTCTCTATAGCAGGCGTGGCAATGGATTTATACGATTTTGTAATTTAACTTCCGAGAGGTCTGAACTTTGTACTGAAATACATATTTATGATCAATCAAAAGGAAATATCGCTCTCCGGTTTTCCGAGAGGTTTTCACCTGATAACGAGAATTATTGAACAGGAATTGCCTGAACTGCCCGATAAGGGTATGTTGAACATTCTTATCCAGCATACTTCAGCCGCCATAACATTAAATGAAAATGCAGACCCGACTGTCAGGGATGATTTTGAATCTTTCATTTCCAGGATGGTACCCGAGAACCAGCCATATTATATTCACACAATGGAGGGAGCCGATGATATGCCTGCTCATATCAAGTCTTCATTGTTCGGTTCAAGCCTGACCATACCCATAACTGGTGGAAGGCTAAATCTGGGAACATGGCAAGGGATATACCTGTGTGAATTCCGGAATCACGGAGGCCGCAGGAGGCTTGTACTAACTATTTACAGCTGATGTTATAAAGCATCGGGCTGCTTATAAAACATGATTTTTCTTACCAATCCCGAGTTCTTTTTTTTTAATTTCGAACAGAAAATCAAGACTTACTATAATGGGGAAACTAATGCTTTTAGGTGATGAGGCAATTGCCCGGGGAGCGCTGGATGCGGGGATGTCGGGTATCTATGCTTATCCCGGTACACCATCAACGGAGATCACAGAATATGTTCAGAGTCTTGGTCTGAAAGACAGGGTTCACAGCGAATGGTCTGCCAATGAAAAGACTGCAATGGAGTCAGCACTGGGTATGTCCTACGCTGGAAAGCGATCTATGGTTTGCATGAAACATGTTGGGTTAAATGTTGCTGCTGATCCGTTTATGAATTCTGCAATTACAGGTGTGAACGGTGGAATGGTGATTGCAGTGGCAGATGATCCTTCAATGCATTCTTCCCAGAATGAACAGGATTCAAGGTATTTTGGAAAGTTTGCAATGATTCCGGTGCTGGAACCTTCAAATCAGCAGGAAGCATATGATATGACCTATGAGGCTTTCGATTTATCCGAACGCTACAGCATACCTGTCATGATAAGGATTACAACCCGCCTTGCACATTCCCGCTCAGGAGTAGAACGCAGAGATATAAAACCCCAGAATAAGCTGAAGACACCTGAGAATCCGACCCAGTTTATTTTACTTCCGGGCATGGCAAGGAAAAGTTACAAGAAACTTGTTGAGATTCAGCCGGATCTTGAGAGAGAATCAGCTGACAGCCCTTTTAATTCACTTGAAGGCGGAGAAGATACTTCGCTCGGAATTATTGTTGCGGGACTCGCGTACAATTATCTTTTGGAAAGCTTTGAGGAATTTAAAGTTCCGCACCCTGTTCTGAAAATTTCACAGTATCCCCTGCCTGTCAAACTAATAGCTGATCTGTATTCACGTTCAGATGAAATCCTGGTAATAGAAGAGGGTTATCCCCTGATAGAGGAATCATTGAACGGTGTGCTGGGCAGGGAGAAGAAGATTCACGGAAGGCTTGATGGCACCCTGCCAAGAGTGGGTGAGCTTAATCCGGATATTGTTAGACAGGCTTTCGGTGCAGCCGGGTATGAGGGACTTAAAGTCCCCGGTTTGGTAAGGGACAGACCCCCGGCCCTGTGCAAGGGATGCAGCCATTCAGATGTTTACTATGCACTTAACCAGGCTATGGCAGCGTACGGGAATGGCAGGGTCTTTTCGGATATCGGATGTTATACGCTGGGGGCTTTACCACCCTATAACGCGATTGATACCTGTGTCGATATGGGAGCTTCGATAACTATGGCAAAGGGGGCTGCTGATGCGGGACTCATACCTTCTGTTTGTGTCATAGGGGACTCTACCTTTATACATTCCGGTATGACAGGACTCCTGGATGCCGTAAGAGAAAATTCGCCCATAACCGTGATTATTTCAGATAATTCAACCACTGCCATGACCGGGGGACAGGAATCCCATGCCGAAGGAAGACTCGAATCAATTTGCATCGGACTCGGTGTACCTGCTGACCATATACGAATGCTGAACCCTCTTAAAAAACACCAGGCTGACAATGTCAGAATATTGGAGGAGGAGGTAGCCCATAAAGGCATATCAGTGGTTATTGCCGAAAGGGATTGTGTTCACCGCTTAAGGAAAAAAAGACAGCAGAAGAAATCTAATTCAAACACCTGATTATGAAAAATAAAGTACGTTGGGGAATACTGAGTACTGCAAAAATTGGCAGAGAGAAAGTCATTCCTGCCATGCAAAAAAGTGATCTTGTCGATGTTCTTGCGATTTCCTCAAGAAATCCTGATAAGGCAAAGGAAACTGCTGCCGGATTGGGCATAAAACGGGCATATGGTTCGTATGAGGATTTATTGAGAGATCCGGAGATTGATGCCGTGTATAACCCTCTTCCAAATCATATGCATCTTGAATGGACCCTGAAAGCCATTGATGCAGGAAAGCATGTGCTTTGTGAAAAACCGATTGGGATGAATGCCAGGGAGGCTGATATACTGATAGATTCTGCAAATAAGAATCCGGAGCTGAAAGTCATGGAAGCTTTTATGTACCGTTTTCACCCCCAATGGAAAAAAGCAAAGGAACTGGTTGAAGAAGGAAGCATCGGTAAGGTCTATGCCATCCAAAGCTTCTTTTCATATTACAATGTGGATCCCGCAAATATCCGGAACCAGGTGGAGATTGGTGGTGGGGGACTAATGGATATTGGGTGCTATTGCATTTCATTTCCAAGATTCCTGCTCGAATGCGAACCGGTAAGGGTAATTAGTATTATGGATTTGGATCCTGTTATGAAAACGGACCGGATAAGTTCGGGCATACTCGATTTTTCAGATGGGATTACTTCTGTTTTTTCATGTTCTACCCAACTAATACCATACCAGCGTGTCCAGGTTCTCGGAACCGAAGGCAGGGTAGAAATTGAGATACCGGTCAACACTCCTCCCGATAAAGAAACAAGAATATGGCTGTATAAAAAGGATAAGACAGAAGAATTTGTATTTGAGGCGGTGGACCAGTATACTCTGCAGGCTGAAGGTTTTTCAAAGTCTGTATTAGATGGAAGTCCCGTACCAATTCCACTGCAGGACGCAGTGAACAATATGAAGGTTATTGATGCGATTCGAAAGAGTGCCGAAATTAAGACCTGGACGAACATTTAAAAAAATATTTAGTAGTGAAATCAGATATCATTTTGGCTGGAGTAGGGGGACAGGGAATTCTGTCCATAGCAGCTTCCATTGGTATGGCCGCACTCGAAAACAACCTGGAGGTAAAACAGGCTGAGGTTCACGGTATGAGCCAGCGTGGCGGTGCCGTGCAATCCAATATGAGGATATCTTCCCGGTCCATCGCCTCAGATCTGATACCAAGAGGAGAGGCGGACCTTATCATCTCAGTTGAACCCATGGAATCACTCCGGTACCTACCCTGGCTCTCAGGCCAGGGCTGGTTAATAACCAATATAAATCCCTTTATTAATATTCCCGATTATCCGGACCTGGATTCGTTAAAGGAAACAATAAAAGATGTGCCGAACCATCTTTTCCTTGACGCAGATGCCATTGCCTCAGATTTGGGATCTAAGAAAGTCTCAAATATGGTTGTGCTGGGAGCAGCCACTCCTTACATCGACATACCATACAAGAGCTTCGAAGACGGAATCCGGAAAATTTTCGGCAGGAAAGGAGAGGAAATCGTTCGGCTGAACCTTGAAGCCCTGCGCATAGGAAGAGATCTTGCCGAAGCCGATGGAAATTAGACGGTAACTCTTATCTTGCAAGCATTATAATCTACCGGTATTATGAGCCCGTATGCATTTTCTTCCAAAGACATTAAACAGATAAATGCCAGGGGGATTTCCTCTGAGGATATCGAAATTCAGCTTGAAAATTTCAGGAAGGGTATTCCCCATATTTCACTTGTGGCTCCGGCTGCTGTGGGTGACGGCATTATCAGACTGAGTGAAGAGGAAGCCGGTGTGTACACCGATCAATTCCTGGCACAGCTTCCTCATCTGCGAATTCTGAAATTTGTACCAGCCTCAGGGATTGCTTCCAGAATGTTCAAAAGCCTGTTTGAATTTCTGAACAGGGAAACAGAGCACCCAAAAGCTGATATTGAACCTGAAATTGCTGAAATCATAAAAGGGATTGAAAAGTTTGCCTTTATTGATGATCTGAAAGCAATCCTGAAGACAGGAGGAGAGGATTTAAACCAGCTTATTGCCCGCAGGGATTTCAGGGAGATAATTTCAGGGATCGTTCTCTCCGGTGGACTGAATTACGGGCAAATGCCGAAAGGGCTTATTAAGTTTCACAGATATGATTCAGAAAGCAGAACCGCCCTGGAAGAACATATGGTGGAGGGAGCAGAATACTGCAGGGGACAGAATAATATTGTAAACCTGCATTTTACTGTATCAAGTGAACATCTCGATGACTTCATCGACCTGATGAATCTCAGGCAATCATCCTATGAGAAAAGATTTGGAGTAAAATATAATATTGAATTTTCACTGCAGCAATCCTTTACCGATACTATAGCCGTAGATCCGGGAAACACACCTTTCAGATTAAGCGATGGAAGCATTTTATTCAGGCCGGGTGGACATGGTGCACTGCTGGCAAATCTGAATGAACTGGATGCAGACCTGATTTTTGTTAAAAACATCGATAATGTAAGCCCTGATCATTTAAAACCCCTTACATACCTGTATAAAAAGGTGCTTGCGGGAGTTTTACTTGAAGCCAGGAAAAATACATTCCGTTATATCCGGATTCTTGATTCAGGAGATTACCGGAAACTTTCTGAGATTGAATCTTTCCTGAAGAACCAATTATTTACAAAGCTCTCTGAAGAAGACAGAAACCTGGACGATGATAAAAAAGCCGCTTTACTGCGAAGAATGCTGAACAGGCCCATGAGGGTTTGCGGAATGGTAAAGAATGCGGGCGAACCCGGGGGAGGGCCATTCTGGGCCAGAAACAGAGATGGTTCAGTATCACTGCAGATTGCAGAACTCGCACAAATAGATTTAAATGACAGGGTTCAGTCTGGGATTGCTGGCAGGGCAAGCCATTTTAATCCTGTCGATCTTGTATGTTCCACCAGGGATCATGAGGGAAATCCATTTGATCTGCAGCAGTTTAAAGATCCTGACACGGGACTCATTTCCGAAAAGTCAAGCGATGGAAGAGAGCTGAAAGCACAGGAACTGCCCGGTTTATGGAATGGTTCAATGTCGGACTGGAATACCATCTTCGTTGAGGTACCTATAGAGACATTTAATCCTGTCAAAACCATCAACGACCTTTTAAGACCAGAACACCTCGCCTGATTTAATCAAGCAAAATGCCCTTCTTGGTCGATTAGAGGACTATCTCCAGGTTTACAAATATATATAAGGGACGCAGCCGCTTATCAGCTGCTGTCTTCTGAAGCGTATGCCACAAAATCACGCTGGGCCTTAAGCAGATTGACAGTGTATAAAAGCAGGTTTTTGGTCTCGGTCAGTGTATTCAGTATCAGTTCACTGTTCTTGGTACCGGTCTCTCCGTTCTTGATCCTTTTGAGCTGTCTTTTCTTCAGCTTCGTAATACTATCCAGAAGGAATTGCTGAGTATCCAGCAGATCGTCCAATTTGCTGAAATCGGAGTCCTTAATGGTTTGGATGATATTCGAGAAAAATGTACCAATCAGCTCCGATAGTTCCTGAAGATCATCCTGTTGTCCCTTGATCAGAGGAGGGTGGTTGTTATCAATATAGATAGCAATCGGATCTGCTATAAAGGTTAATGAGTGGGCAGTTTCCCTCAAATAATCCAGTACCTGTACATAATAATGTCCGGATTCTATTTCATCTTCCTGAAGTTTGGAGATAGTCTGGAAAATATTGTTTTTAAGGAATTTAACTTCCTTGTTTAGTTCCTTAATCTCTTTGATGTTTCGTTTTATGGTTTTTCGCTTCAGGCCTACCAGTCCCCCGATAGAATTTGCAAACAACAAGGATACGGTAGAGAGGGTTTGGTAAACACTTTTAGTGCAGCTGATCAATATATTATCTCCATTATACTCCTCGGTTGAAATCTCTAATATTTCCAGTTTCTTTTTCAGTTCAGCATCCCTTTTCCTGTGCAGGCGGGATGACCTGTAAAGTATAAATGCTGCCAGGATTACAAGTCCCAGTATAGAAATGATACCTCCCCAGGAGATAAGAAACGCTACTATAAAGGCCGCGGTAAATGCGACAAAAGCAGTAAAAAACCAGCCCCCGATTACAGTAACCACTCCGGCCACCCTGTATACTGCACTGTCTCTTCCCCATGCTCCATCGGCAAGGGATGTACCCATAGCAACCATGAAGGTGACATAGGTGGTTGAGAGGGGTAATTTAAAGGATGTTGCCAGGGATATTAGCGCACTTGCCACAACAAGGGTTACGGAAGCCCTGAGCAGGTCAAAAGAGAGGTCTTTATCAGATTTATTTTCTATGAATTTACTCTGATCAAATCTCTGCTTGAGAAACCGTTGAAACCGGCCTGGCAGAATACGATCAACAGCGCTGGAAATCCCTATGCTTACGCGAACAATTCCCCTGGCAACCCCAGATGCTTCAAAGCGCTCAGGACCCTCTTCCTGTCTGCCAAGGTCAAGAGTTGTTGCAGTCACGGATCTTGCTTTTTTCGAGGTCCACAGTGCAATTACCATAATTAATCCGGCTATCAGCAGAAACCCGGTTGGAGTTTTCACGGGCTCTGAAAGAGCTGTCATAAGATATCCTGAAGATTCTGTAAGCCCGCTGTCAAGGAATGCTCTGAATGATTCAAGTCCCGCAAGAGGTACTCCGATAAAATTAACCAGGTCATTCCCGGCAAATGCCATGGCTAGTGCAAAAGTGCCGACCAGCACAATTAACTTAAGGATATTAAGCCGGAAGACCCAGCGCAACAGTTGCAACAGTATGGTCCAACCCACAAAACTCACTCCAAGTATCAGTCCGGTGTTATTACTGATCCAGCTTACAGTTTCTTTTGACATGAATGATGCCCCTTTAGCCCCCTTAATTAATATAAAAAAGGTGATTGCAGAGATGGCAATTCCTCCCCACAGGGCTCCAAAATACCTGACGTTTTTTTCAAAGTTGAAAGTAAAGACTACCCGTACAAAATATTGTACTATCATTCCAATGCTGAAAGCGACTACAACGGACAGGAGTATTCCGGTAATTATAAGGAGTGCAGAACTGGTGTTGATATAGCTGCTCATTTTAGAGAAGGAATCATCCGTCCCCATTATTTTTATTATAGAAACGGCTACTGCCGCACCGAGCAGTTCAAATACAATGGAAACGGTGGTAGAGGTTGGCAGTCCAAAGGTGTTGAACAGGTCCAGCAGAATGATATCCGTTAACATGACCGCCAGGAAAATGATCATGATTTCATTCAGGAAAAAATGTTCAGGATGAAAGATCCCTTTTCTTGCAACGTCCATCATACCACTTGAAAAGGTCGCACCGAAAAGGATTCCCAGTGCGGCAATGATCATGATGACTTTAAAGGATGCGGCTTTGGAGCCTATGGCGGAATTAAGAAAGTTTACGGCATCATTGCTAACGCCAATTACCAGATCTGAGACTGCCAGCAGGATTAAGATTCCTACGATAAGCAGATAGAATGTATCCATTAAGTGTGAGACTTAAAATTTGGTATCAAACGTGGTTTTTCAGACAAAACGAGATCGGTTTCAGTGCTAAAAATATATTAAGTCCACCAATAAACGAAATGAAATTATGCTTTTGTTTACTCTTTGTTGATAAATGAATACCGGGATATCAGGGAATTCAAAAAAAAAGACGGCCCTTCTGAGGCCGCCCTTTTTTGAAATATATTTTTTATTATGGCTTCTGACGGGTCCTTACAGTAGTTTTCTCATTTATCCAGCATCCAACTGAATAGGCTTCTCCATCCGCAATACCATAGAAAAAGGCGTCCTCCACATTCGGGAAATACTGTGAATATTTTCTAATAAGTTCTGATGCTTGGTCTCTTACAGATTCATCAACAGATCTCGCCTTGGCATATTTGTCGACCGCGGCCCAGAATATAGTGGTCTTCTCGAAATCATTTTCACCGCATGTAGAACTGCTGGAGGCGTAAAGGTTACCTATGAGTATATAAGGCTCCCCCCAGTCGGGATTGTTCTCTATGGCACCCCTTGCCAGAGTGCGGGCCCCGGAGTAATTATCATATTTACTGTACTGAATTAGTCCGAGTTCATACTGGTACCTGGCTTTTAACTCAAGATCTTCTTCACCACTGATTGCCTCTTTATAGTAGACGCAAGCTTTTTCGTAATCCTCCTTTTTAAAGAAAAGTTTTGACAGGTTGTATGCTGCTTGTGCAGAGGGTTCAACCTTATAAAGATTCTCCGATGATTTTGTGAACAACTCAGAATCCTCACAATCCTGGTCTATAAGAAGAGTTGTAATCTTTTTTAGAAACTCAGTATCATTTGGGGTCTGTTCAAATTTGGGTGTAAAGATTTCTGCCAGGATTTCACAATCTGCGGCACCGCTCCTGGCAAATATTGCCTCAACATTTCTGAGGGCTTTCTCAGCCTGGTCCACTGTCTTCCCTGCTTTAATCCTCTTTCCCAGGTAATCCGAGGTCAAGAGGTAATTATCAATCAACTCTCGTCCCTCAATGACTTCATCATGATACAGGGCATTAGATAATTGCATCAATGTTACGATAACTGAAGGTTCAGTGCTGACCTTGGCCAGCTCAAGGGATCTTTTCAGAATGTCATAGGATTCTTTTTCTTTTGTCCTGTCGTATTTAAACAGGTCAAGTCCCTTTCTTCCAAGGGTTAGTCCTTCCTGTCCGAAATACTGAATTCTCATGTCATAAACGAGCATTAGGGTGTCAAGAGCCCGGGCTTTGACTTCAGGATCTTTAGCTTTATTTAGCTTATCCCGGTAAATCCTGACTCCGTAGATGTAAATGTTCTTGCTTGACTCGGGACATTCCTGCAGGACTTTTTGCCAGGAGGGAAGAGCAAAATCATAAAGTTTGATCTTCATGAACTCGCTCATAGTTGAGAGATTGTTCGCGCATTCCATCCTTGATGCACTATCAGTTCCGTATTTGGGATTGTCAAAAATATTCGGCTGTGCCGAACTGGAAAATACTCCCAGGCTTACTACAAGCACTGTGAGCAGCAATTTTTTCTTCATGTCTTTCTTTTAATGAGATTAAAAGCAAAAATATTCGCGAAAGTAATAAATTATATCATTGGTTATGAATACACTTACAAAAATCATCCCAATTTTGTTAATCTTATAATTATTTCTTGTTAACAATGTACAGTATATTGAGAGTTATGCTATTTATATTTCAATTATTGATTTAATTTTTTATTTTTATAGAGTTCGCGCAAGAAATCATAGGGGCACTTCAGGTGCAGTAGGAAATAACGAACTTAATTTCAGAACTTATGAAAACAGTTAAAACCATTGTTATCATTCTCATTGTTCTGATCCTTATCCCAGTATCCAGCTGGATCATCTGGAATTTCAAAGCCAGCAAGCCACTTGAAATCCTGGTTATGAATAAGACCGTTCTTGGGTTTGGAACTAAGGAACACCGTGCAATATTCTGGGTCTTGCTGAATGAGAAGTTCGTTAAGAATGACGGAAAAGTCTATCGCATAGAGAAAGATTATTACGGATTCCATCCTGTCAGGCCTTCAAAATCAAGAAAATATGAAGTAAGAAGGATTAAGCTCGAGGATGTAACACAGCTTGCTTCGGATTATGATATGGCCTATTATTCAGACACTTACGGTGTGTTCTTTAATGAGTGGTATCGGAGGGAGACCAGTAAAGGAAAGGGGACCCTAATTGAAGGCGGATTAAATAATTCCGATTATGTCTTTATAAAGGAAATGTTGGCTCAGAATAAATTGTTAATCGGGGAGTATAATTTTCTGGCTCCGCCCACCATTGGTCTGGTAAGGAAAAAAATGGAAGATCTGATGGGTATCCGCTGGACAAGCTGGACGGGAACTTATATCAGGAATCTGGATCCTGGAAAAAGCAAGGATCTGCCGGCACGGGTTGTCGCGATTTATAAGAAGAGGCATAATGGTGAATGGCCTTTTAGCGGTCAGGGAATTGTACTGGTCAATGAACTCGCGCAGCAGGTTATTGTCCTCGAAGATGGAAAACACCTTGATTCTCCTGTTCCCGAAATTCAAACAACGGAATACGGAACAGAGCAGTTCAATTTACCCGAAACAGTGCACTATCCCAAGTGGTTTGATATTATGGACCCCCTTTCAAATCATACAGTGGCAGACTATAAGATACATATCACAATCGAAGGCAAAACAATGCTTGACGAATTTGGCTTGCCCTCACGGTTCCCAGCCGTCATACAGTCTTCAGGCAGTTCACCCTTCCTTTACCTGGCAGGTAATTATTCCGATTACCCGGTCAGAATATGGAACGCAAAATTGCAGGGGATAAGGACATTTGAGAAAGTATTTTACACCAACAAGGAGCATAGCGCATCGAAGTTCTACTGGACATTTTATACACCTCTGATTTCCCAGGTATTAACTGATTACCAGGCAGGACTGCCAGAATAATGACCCTAATCCTTGTTGCCGGATTACTATAACGAGGCCCTCCGGGGCCTTTTTTCTTGATGGATATGATTAAGATTACACTAATTCAACCCGATATCATCTGGGAAGATATTGATGCCAACCTCGCCCGTTATTCCACCATTATTGAAGGATTTCAGGAGGCCACAGAAGTTGTACTGCTACCTGAATTATTTTCCACAGGCTTTTCAATGCGCAGCCGTGAACTTGCTGAACCAATGGAAGGAAAAACAATGGAATGGATGGCTGATCAGGCCGACAAGTTTAAATTTGCCCTTGCGGGAAGTATTATTATCAATGATGAGGGGAATTTCTATAATCGCCTGATCTGGATGCAGAAGGATGGCTCCTACCATTATTATGATAAGCGGCACCTCTTCAGGATGGGCGGTGAAGATGAACACTATTCCCCGGGGAATAAACCACTGCTCGTAGAAGTAAATGGAGCCAGGTTCAGGCTCCTTGTATGCTATGACTTGAGATTTCCCGTCTGGAGCCGTAACAGGAATGACTATGACATCCTCGTTTACTTAGCGAACTGGCCTTCCCCCAGAAGGGATGTATGGAATACTCTATTAAAGGCAAGGGCCCTCGAAAATCAATCCTATACCATTGGTGTAAACAGGGTTGGAAAAGACGCCATGGGCATAGATTACAATGGTGAGTCTATGGTATACGATGCCAGAGGCAACAGAATAGCTTATATGGAGCCTGGATTTACCGGCTCGCATACAATCCAACTCTCGCTGGAGCAATTAAGTGCTTTTCGTAAAAAGTTTCCGGTATGGAGGGATGCAGACCCCTTTATGCTCGGAGATTAACAGGATTTACTGTGGCAATTCGGATCGCTGCAATCCTGGCAGCTGCTTTCTGAATGCACATGTCCATGCTCTAATTCATCTGTGGTAGCCTCTCTGATCTCAACTATTTTACCATTGAAATGCAGGTCGTTGCCGGCCAGTGGATGATTAAAATCCATGGTGACATTTTCTTCATCAAAGCTCTTTATCTGTCCGTTCATCCTGTTGCCCTGCTGATCGAGCATGGGAATCATATTGCCTTCCCTCAAAAGTTCCTTATCGATCTTACCTTCAACCTCAAAAGACTTCAGAGGGACATCAACAATGGCTTCATCCTTAACATCTCCATAGGCCTCGTTGGCATCAAGATCAAATTCGAATTTATCCTTGGGTTTTAATCCGTCCAGGTATTCCTCGAATTTTAGTAGCAGGTTGCCTGAACCAAAAAGAAATATCATCGGAGAATCCGCGCCTACAGTTTCCACTGTCTCTCCTTCCACCTTTAGGTCATAGGAAAGACTTATCACTTTATTTTTTTCTACGATCATAGCAATGTTGAAATATATGGTGATTAATCAAACAATACACAAAGTAACTTTTTCCTGAAGGAATATCAAAATGAGAATGTGTTAAATACTTTATAAATAAGTCTCAAAAATTAAAGCCAAAACGGAGAATGGGATTGGCATAGATGGAATTGTAGGATTCGTTCAGGTTCCAGAGAACAGTGATAAGGAATCCACCTTTACGCCCTATCGGTTGAAAGAGTCCACCTCCGACGAGCATGGAATGAAGATAGAATCTGCCGTCAGAGTTGGGATTTGTCAGGTCAAAGTACTGGCTTTCAAGACTAAGCATCTCGTATTCTGCCTGGAGAAATATTCCTGAGTTAAAATCTCCAAGTCCCAGGGCCTCACTGATGCTATTGATGATCATATATCGGCCGAAAACACTACCACCAAAAATATGTGTATCATAGGGAACATATCCGGGGTAATCGTATCTGAAATATTCATATCGTAATCCTGCTCCCCCTGCAAGCTTGGGCGTTATCTGGTATCCGGCAAGGGGAGAAACGACAATGCTGGTCGCATTTCCGAAAGACAATGCGAAATTGCCCCCGAAAAATATTCTGTCTTTCAGGGGTGGGGGTTCTCCATCCCACTGAGCACCTGCGTTCAGAATCATCAGGAAGGCAAAAAATCCTGCTATTACTATTTTTTTAATCTTTTCGTGCATATCAAATGATAACCGGTTCAAAAATATAAAATTTCACGACTCGGTGTTTTTTCTTATTTTAATCCTTTTAATAACTCAAATCCATGAATATTATTGTGACCGGCGCCAGCCGGGGTATTGGGTACCAGCTTGCCAGGAACTTTGCCTCGGATAATAACAATTCAGTACTCCTGATTTCAAGGAATGAGCAGAGGCTAAAAGACCTTCAACAACAGTGCCAGGATGAATTTCCTCAATGCCGGATTTCAATTATCCCTTTTGATCTTGAAGACCTTGATGGAATTGAAAAGAGCCTGAATGAAAAAATCAGAAAAATATTCAGTTCTGTGGATGTGCTTGTGAATAATGCGGGACTCCTGATCAATAAGCCAATAAATGAGATAGATGTTGATGATGCAAGGCGTATGATGACAGTGAATTACCTTGCTCCTCTGATACTGGTTCGCTCAATAATGCCACTTTTAATAAATGGGGTAGCACCCCACGTAGTTAACATTGGAAGCATGGCAGGAGTCCCGGGTGTAAAGAAGTTCCCGGGCCTTTCCGGGTACTCAGCCTCTAAAGCAGCCGTTCATGTATTGACAGAATGCTTTGTATCAGAATTCGGCGAGAGCGGGGTACATTTCAATACCCTGGCCCTGGGAACCGTGCAGACCGATATGCTTACAGTGGCTTTTCCGGGATTGGAGGCGCCTCTGAAGGCAGATGAAATGGCCGGATTCGTGGCAGACTTTTCTTTGAATGGACAGAAATTCTTCAATGGCAAGATCCTGCCGGTGTCACTCTCAACGCCTTAATACTCATTGGAAGGGATCCTTTTATTCTCCCGGTGGAGGCAGGCTTGATTTCACCATATTCTTTTCATTGTATACCTTGGCTTGAAGTTCCCCTTTAAGTACTCGAAGACCGTTCATCGCAAGAGCGTGCATCTCGTCTTCACCCGGGTAAATAATTACCGGGGCAATGAATGACACCATCTTTTTAATATATTCGACGACCATGGGATTATTGGCTACTCCACCAGTGAGAATGATACCGTCGACATCACCCTGGAGAACGGTTGCCATCGCTCCAATTTCTTTTGCAACCTGGTAGGACATGGCATCCTGAATAAGGTTGGCTTTATCGTCACCCTCATCTGCCATTAATTCAATTTCGTAGGCGTTATTGGTTTTGAAATAGGCCACGAAGCCACCCTGACCTGTAATCATATTTTTGACTTCAGGATAGCTGATTCCTTCCTCGAAACAAAGCCTTGCCAGGGCTCCGACAGGCAGGGTGCCGGATCGTTCCGGAGAGAATGGGCCTTCACCATCGAGTCCCTGGTTAACATCTATCACCCGTCCTTCCTTATGGGCTCCGACAGTGATACCTCCGCCCAGGTGGGCGATTATAAGATTCATGTCCTCATATTTCTTATTCAGCAGCCGGGCATAGGAACGGGCAGTAGCTTTCTGGTTAAGAGCATGAAAGATGGAGATGCGCTGGAACTTAGGGTGGCCGGAGATCCTTGCTACATCCTCCAGTTCGTCAACGACAACCGGATCTGCAATATATGCCTTTGCCGAGGGAAGAGCCTTTGCTATATCGTCGGCTATCAGTCCCCCAAGATTACTTGCATGCTCTCCCAGAACACCTGTCTTTAGATCTTTCTTCATTGCTGCATTAATCCCGTAAATACCTGATTTGATGGGCTTTATCAGTCCACCACGTCCCACTACAGCCTCAATTTTATCAAGTTCGATATGAGCGTTTTTTAACTCTTCAAGGATTATATCCTTCCTGTACTGGAACTGGTCGGATACTTTTTTGAACTTTAGTAATTCATCGCAATCGTGGGGTATGCTTTTCAGAAAAACGACCTTGGTATTGACGTATATGGCCACCTTGGTAGAGGTCGAACCGGGATTTATGGCAAGTATGTGATGTAGGGCCATGATTGTATGGGTTTGATGCCGAAATTAGCAGAAATATTTAAATAATCCTGCAAAGGGTAACATGGTATAAAGCAGGTCAGTCAAGAGCGGAAGCCAGTGCAATGGACATTAATTTGCTCTGCTCGGAATCTGAACGGCTTGTTAATACTATTGGAACCTGGGCACCCATTATCACCGAAGCAGAGGTGCTGCCTCCCAGGAAGATCAGTGACTTGTAAAGGATGTTCCCGCAATTAAGATCCGGTGTCAACAAAATATCCGGATCACCTGCCACAGAACCGCTTATTTCCTTATGTTCCTTTGCTTCCGAGGATACTGCAATATCCATGGCAAGTGGACCGTCAATCAGGCATCCTTTGATGCTTCCCGACTTGTTTAGCTTTTTTAATTCGTCTGCATCGACGGTGGACTGGATTTTCGGATTTACAGTTTCAACCGGTGCAAGAACAGCTACTTTCGGATCCATAATACCCAGGCGATGGAAAATCTCAACTGCATTTTCTATTATGCTGGTCTTCTCGGATACACCGGGTGCCACATTCATTGCCGCATCTGTAATCGCGAGTAGTTTGTGGTAGGCGCGTATCTCAAAAAGTGCAGCGTGGCTCAAAACATCACTCTTTCTTAATCCCTTTTCCTTGTCCAGTACGGCTTTTAGAAGAGGTGTCGTTGAAACATGTCCCTTCATAAGTATATCTGCCTCATCGGAACGGATAAGTTCAGTGGCAATGACGCAGGACCTGGCAGGGTCTTTTTCATCGATCAATGGAATATCCTCAAGATCAAGTTTGTGTTCTTTGCTAAGAGCAAGAATTTTCGAAGTATCACCAACCAGCAAAGGCTTGATAATATTTTCTGATCTGGCCCGCAACACTGCCTGCAGGACATGCAGATCCTCAGCTGCAGCAACGACAAGCCTCCTGGATTCCCTTGCCCTGGCTCTTTCAAGTATTTCGGATAGCTTTTCTAATCGCATTTCGGTTCTTTAGTTTTGTTCTTCAGCGATCCTGGCAGTATCTTCTGCAATAATCAGCTCCTCATTTGTGGGGATAACCATTACTTTTACCTTTGAATTATCACTGGTGACTATGGCTTCTTTACCACGTATGCTTTTATTCTTTTCAGCATCGAATTCAATGCCCATATACTCAAGTTCTTCACATATCTCTTTCCTGCTTTCAGCCCCGTTTTCTCCTATTCCGCCTGTAAAGATTACAGCATCAACACCACCCATCGCAGCAGCATAGGCACCGATATACTTTTTAATCCGGTAATGGTACATTTTGAGTCCAAGTTGGGCCCTTTCATTGTTGTTTTCCAGGGCCTCGGTTTCGATCTCCCTCATGTCGGATGATACACCTGTGATACCGAGCATACCACTGTGTTTATTAATAAGCGTGTTTGTTGCATTCAGGCCAATTTGTTCTTTGTGCATGATAAACAGAAGAGCACCCAGGTCAAGATCACCTGTACGTGTTCCCATTATAAGTCCCTCAACAGGCGTAAGTCCCATACTGGTATCCATCGACTTCCCATGCTTAATAGCAGCCATTGAGGCACCGTTGCCCAGGTGGCATGTTATCAGCTTCAGACTTTCCGGTTTCTTATTTAGGATTTCAGATGCCCTTTTTGCCACATACCGGTGGCTTGAGCCATGAAATCCGTAACGGCGGAGCCCGTATTTGGTATAGAGTGAATGGGGTATGGCGTACATGTATGCAAAATCCGGCATTGTCTGATGAAATGCTGTATCAAAGGTGGCAACCTGGGGAACTTTAGGCAGTAGTGCCTGCATGGCCTTGATACCTTTCAGGTTGGGGGGATTATGAAGAGGAGCAAGGTCAATACACTCTGTGATCCCTTCCAAAACTTCATTTGTGATCAACCTGGATTTCTTGAATTTTTCACCTCCGTGAACAACCCTGTGGCCTACTGCATCGATTTCGTCAAAGCTTTTCAGGCTTCCGCGTTTCTCACTGGTGAGTATTCCAAGCATATATTCGATGCCCGCCTGATGATCAACGATTTCTCCCTCTAGTTTGACCTCATCACCATCATTGCGATGATGCTTTATAAATGAACCGTGCAATCCTATCTTCTCAACCTGGCCCTTTGCAATAACTTCCCTGGTTGTCATATCAAACAGCTGGTATTTGATGGAGGAACTGCCACAATTTATTACGATGATTTTCATATCTAATGTTGATATTGAATTAGTTAGCAGTCTGTGCCTTTCTGCCTGATTTATTATTAATGGAACTCCGTTGTGGTGATTAAGTGCTTCTTGATCTGTCCCTCTTCATACATATAAAAACCTTTCCCAACTTTCCTTCCAAGGAAGTTCTGACGCACCATTCTCTTAATTATCGGGGCAGCCTTGAATTTCTGTAAACCGAATTCAAAATACAGATTATCCATCCATTTCTGGACCTTATCAATCCCAACCCTGTCTGCCAGTTCAAAAGGACCAAGCTGAAGACCATAACCAAGCTTCATGGTCTCGTCAATGCACTTCACAGATGCTACCCCTTCCATAAGGATCTCACATGCCTCGTTAATCAGGGTTACAATTAGCCGGGTACTGACATTTCCCAGGGATTCATTAAGAGTTATGGGTCTCTTATCCAGCATCTTTATAAACCGGATCATAAAATCAAACGAATCGCGGTTGGTATCCTTGCCCCGAATAACCTCAACGATTCGAACATGGGAAGATGGTGTTATAAAATTCAGTCCCACAGCCCTTTCAGGATGTTTTAATGCGGTTGCAAGGTCTGATATCATCAAAGTGGAATTATTTGATGCGATGACAATTTCTTCACCTACAACTGCTTCGATTTTCTGGAATACATCCTTACGGATATCCAGTGAAGTTCCCCTTTGGCGTGTATTAATTGACTCAATTACGAGATCCGAACCCTTCAGATCATTAAAATCTGTTGTTCCCACAATTCTAGACATGATTGCCCGTTTCTCACTCTCTGTGAGTCCCCATTTATTGATCATATTATCCAGCCTCAACTCGATTGATTTTCTGATTTCTCCAACCCGTTCCTCAGTTGTGTCAAGGTATATCACGTCTATTCCATGGTGGCTTATGGCCCTTACGATTTCCTGTCCCATATTCCCGCACCCAACTACTGCAACCCTTTGCAGTCCGCCATTATTCCCCTGGGTAATCTTCTTGCTAAGGCTGTAATCCGTTAATCTTTCCGACATCATATTTTTATTTTATTTATTTATTCCTTTTAAACCTGCAGCCTGATTTGCAGTAATTGCAACCAGGTTAACAATATCCGAGACAGAACATCCCCGGGACAGGTCGTTTATCGGCGCTGCCATGCCCTGAAGAATGGGACCAATAGCTTCAGCGTTGGCCAATCTCTGTACGAGCTTATATGCTATATTACCTACATCAAGGGATGGAAATACAAGTACATTGGCCTTGCCGGCAATCTCACTATCCGGGGCCTTTTTCCTGCCGATTGCTTCTATGATTGCTGCATCTGCCTGCATTTCCCCGTCGATTTTCAGATCGGGGGCCATTTCTTTTGCCAGGCGGGTTGCATTTATAACCTTATCAACCATTTCATGTCTGGCACTGCCCATTGTTGAAAAACTCAGCATTGCCACCCGGGGCTCGAAACCAGCGATGGCCCTGGTAGTATTGGCTGTTGCAACCGCGATTTCAGCAAGTTCACTTTCAGTGGGATTCGGATGCACGGCACAATCAGCAAATACAATTATTCCATCTTCACCAAAATCCCTGTCCTTGAATATCATGATAAAAGCACCTGAAACCACTGATATCCCAGGAAGGGTTTTTACATATTGAAAGGCTGGTCGTAACACATCACCTGTAGCATTCATTGCGCCGGCAACTTCACCATCAGCATCACCATTCTTGATCATCAGCGTGGCAAGATAAAGTGGGTCCTCAATAAGTTTTTCTGCCTCCTCACGGTTCAATCCCTTATGTGATCTGATTTCCACCATCAGATCAATGTATGTGCTTTTCTTATCATGCTGAAGGGGGTCAATTATTGTGGCTTTGCTGATATTGGACAAACCATGTTTCTCAGCTTCCTTACGGATAGAATCCGGGTTTCCCAGAAGTATAATCTGAACAATTTCCTCGCTTAACAATTCATCAGCAGCTTTAAGTGTTCTCTCTTCAAGGGCCTCAGGTAAGACGATTCGTTTATTATGAGTCTTTGCTTTTGCTTTAATCCTATCAAGTAAATCCATTGATAATCAGATGTTTAGATAGTGGAAAGATTTAGCATAAAAATAGGCAAAAAAAATCTAATCCTAACGTGGATTTCTTATGATTTATATCATAATGAGCATAAAATATTATCATTGTTAATTAATAGTTTAAGATGCATTATTCCTTATAATATTGACTCAAAAATACTGAAAAAAATGAACCTTGATCAGGTATTTCTAAAACTCTGGCAAGATTCAGAACTCCTGATCTGTCGCAGGAGTCATTGTCGCGTTTTTAAAGAATAGCTTGAGTCTTGTACCTGGGAAGACCGCTTCATAATCGTTCAGCGTCTGACAAATCTCTCTTATAGCCATATTGTCTCTTGGTGTTGCCAGGCT
>DRHS01000079.1 GCA_011053095.1 Bacteroides sp. | reverse complement strand
AGATGTGTATAAGAGACAGCCGGTATAATCGTCAAGCATCAGCTTATGGAGTCCCCTGTAATAATATACAAATGCCTCTTTATATCCATTCATCAGAGCTGCACTCAGATCAGAATGGACAATATCCTCGGGGGTGTCGTCCAGTTTGGCATATCCCCTGTAGAAATATGCCTCTCCGAGTGAACGGTTCATCTCGAGGGCCATAGTGAAATCCTGAATGGCTTCATCATAATTATTCAAATGAAGGTTAACCTTGCCACGTGTCAGGTAAGCCTGATCATAATTGGGATTAAAATCAAGGGAGGCTGAAAAATATTCCAATGCAACCCAGTAGCTGTCTTCAGCTATACTCTGGATCCCCTGATTATACGCCTTCTGAGCTTCTTTCTTGTTCTTAAGGCTTATCTGCTGAGCTTTTGCAAAATATTCCGGCAGTATAAACAGAGAAAGAGTGAAAAAAATGTACAAACGAACGTTCCTCATTTGCCTTATATTATTAGAATTAACTTTGAAATATACGGAATTCAATATCTTTTAGTTCCCACGATTCAACAATTTTTATTAAAAATAAAAAAAATAAGTATTTTTAGTCGAAAATTCAGATGATTATCTCGCTTCTGAAAAATAACAGAAACTGTATATCAGCCATATATGAAAACAGACCTTAGCTATCTGGAGACTATGACGGAGGGTGATAAAGTACTGATTAAAGAATTGATCGGGATCTTTTCAACCCAGGTAGTGGAATACAGTGATCAGCTGGATAAATTCCTTGAAGAAGAAAACTGGACCGGGTTGAGTAAACTTGCCCACAAGGCAAAATCCACAGTGGCAATCATGGGCATGAAGGAACTTTCCGAAAAGCTGAAGCAGCTGGAATTGATGTCAATAGAAGGGAAAGACAGTGAATCTTACGCCAGTGTGATAGAATTTTTTAACAGCGAATGCAAAGAAGCAGTACTTGAACTGCAACATTATAGATAAAACTGGAGTCATTAAAATAACGCGTTAATAAAAACGGAAAAAAATGCTAAAAACAGAAACTATTCAGGACATCATTGTAGTCAGATTTGATAATGTAAACCGTTTTAATGCACTGATAGCTGAACCTGTCAAGGAGCAATTAAAAGAGTATTTTAACAAACCAAAAACCAAACTGATTCTGAATCTTGATAGCATCGACTTTGTTGACAGTACCGGCTTTGGAGTATTTCTCTCAATAATGAAAACCGCGAATAATAATTACGGCTTCTTCAAAATCTGTAATATCAATACAGAGGTAATGGAGCTGTTTAAACTACTTCAGTTGCATAATGTCTTCGAGATCTACAGTTCCCTGGAAGATTGTGTAGAGAGCTTTCAGTAATCCTGGATTAAAAAACTCCATCATATGTGAGCAGAGTGCAGGAGAAGCCCTGGATCTGGTGGAATTTCATCAAATGCAGGTAATGGGAACCAGGGTTCACGGTATGCTAAGTATGAGTGTATTTTACGATTATATTGTAAAGATTGACTACCAACGGAGACATATCAGGGTCAAACAGGTGAAAATCGGGGATTACAGCTTGAACGATGTACTGGTCTCCTTCCCCGATTCCATGTCGATTACGCAAAAGGAACAGGTTCCCGGCAGAAACGGTAGCATTGGTTCAGAGAATCTGAGTATTAATAATGTTTCCGTATACGACTTTAGTATGGATGACATTTATAAGAGATTTGTGGGACCCGAGGGGGAAATATAAAATGGTGATTCTCAGAGCCGATGAAAAAATCAAGGTGAACTTTGTTCTGGAAGACTTTATCTAAGAAAAGAATTTCTTTTCATTTTATAAAACACTTACATTTTTTTGAATTTATCATCTACTTTCATTATTTATGCAGTCGCTAACCATAAATGATAATAGCTATGAACAAAATCATCAGCCTTCTCTTCTTCGCTACAATGCTGGTATCATGCGGACAAGGGGGAGATAATACTAAAAATGCTGCAGACCAGGAATTAAAACCTGTTTCTGTCAGCGAAATTATCAGCGATGCAGGACCTCTCGTTGATGAAGCTGTACAGATCAGTGGAACGGTTGTACATGTTTGCCGTCATGGTGGACAAAGACTGTTTATTATCGGGGATGAAGGTGATGAAAGGGTGCGGATTACTACAGGAGAAGACATTGCCGAATTTGATGTTACCCTGGAAGGAGAGACAATTGAAGTAACAGGGATTGTAAGAGAATTGATCATCGACGAGACCTACCTCGCAGAATGGGAAGCTGACGTTCTTGAAGGAAGTAAGCTTGAACGGGGTGAGGGACATGAGGGTGGTGTCGGACACGGTGACAATCATGGAGACGCCGATGCAGAACATGCCGAAGATGCAGATCATGATGGGGAACACAGTGAAGGCACAGACATTGATGCAAACGATGCTGAACAAAATGTAAAAGACCAGCTCACCCAGATACAGAATGTCAGGGATGAGATCGCAGAGAGCGGAAAGGACCATCTATCAGATTACTGGATAGAGACTGTCGAGTACACGATTATTAAGGAATAGCCAGCCGTTTATATCCATGAAGCTTCGTAAGTGGAACCGTATCCTGCACCGGGATCTGGGATATATTTTCTTTGGTATGTCAATTATCTATGGTCTTTCCGGGATAGCACTCAATCACCTCGATGACTGGAATCCTGATTACATCATTAAAACCTATGAAATTATACTTGATGAATTTCCTGCACCCGGCGCTGTAAGCAGGGAACAAGCTAAGGACCTTGTAGAAAAGCTGGATAATGATTATCAGTACAAAAGCCATTTTTTTCCCCGGGAAAATCTTCTGAAAATATTTCTCAAACAGGGTTCCGCAACTATTAACCTTGAGTCTGGCCGTACTTATATTGAAATCCTAAAGAAAAGATCTGTTTTCCATGAGGTAAATTTCCTTCACTATAACAAACCTAAAAAACTGTGGACCTGGTTCTCAGATGCATTTGCTGTAGCACTGATTCTGATGGCAATCACAGGTCTGTTTATGATAAGGGGGCGAAAAGGAATTACCGGAAGAGGCGCATGGCTCACCGCGGTTGGCATTCTTATACCTCTAATTTTCTTACTACTCTATCTTTAATTCCATATTGAATCAAGGTCGATTTTCACTATATTGGGGTGTTATTTAACTCTAACCACAATATTTTACCATGAGTGAAAAGATCCTGAAAGCATTGATGCAGCTATTTGCAATCATTGCCAGGCCTGACAGCAGTAAAGATGAAAGGATCAGCGTTGTTGAATCTTTTCTCAAAAGGCAACTTAATCATGAGATTGTTCAGGAATACCTCAAGGTATTCGATGAGTACTACAGCCTTCACCAGGAAAAACAGAAAGAGTCAACAAAAAGGATACGCAGAATATCCTCAAGTTCTGTCCGGGTGCTGAAAATCTGCACGGCTATCAATGAAGAGCTTGCACAATCACAGAAAATCATTGTCCTGATCCAGCTGCTTGAGTTTGTCCGGTCTGACAGCGAAGAGATCAGCGAGCAGGAAATGGAATTCATAACTACAGTGGCTGAGACCTTCAACATCCCCGAAGATGAATATCATCAGATCCGGGATTTTGTGCTTTTTTCATTCGACGAGGTTCCACATTCAGAAGAAATCATGTTGATCGATGGCAACAAAGATTTTAGTGAAAAGGATACAAAGCACTTATATGTTGACCATCTCAAGGGACAAATACGTGTACTTCATGTACCAAGTACCAGGTTGTATTTCCTTCGATACATTGGTGAAAGTGAAATGACCATGAACAGCCAGCTGGTCCATGAGGACAAGGTATATGCACTGACCAGTGGCTCTTCAATAAAAATCCAACAGATAAAGCCAATATATTATGGTGATATAGTAAGCCGTTTCCAGCTGGATAAAATTGAGGACAGGATCACATTCGAGGTAAAAGACCTGATCTATAAATTTAAAAGTGGAAAAACCGGCCTGCATGCACTGAGTTTTACGGAAGAATCCGGACGGCTAATAGGAATTATGGGGGCCAGCGGGGCAGGAAAATCAACGCTTTTGAACGTTTTAAACGGATCCTCTCCTCCTACGGATGGAGAGGTCCTTATAAATGGTGTTGATATTTTTAAGGATAAAGAGAAGATCGAGGGTGTCATCGGACATGTATCCCAGGATGACCTGCTTATTGAGGAATTATCTGTATATCAGAACCTGTATTACAACGCAAAACTTTGCTTCGATAATTATAATGAGGAACAAATTGTTGAAGCTGTTAACCATACTCTGGGAAATCTGGGACTTTATGAAATCCGTGACATACAGGTCGGGAGTCCCCTGAACAAGAAAATAAGCGGTGGACAAAGAAAACGGCTGAATATAGCACTGGAACTGATACGTGAACCCTCCGTTCTCTTCCTGGATGAACCAACTTCAGGATTGTCATCGAGGGACTCCGAAAACATTATGGACCTGTTGAAGGAACTTGCCCTCAAGGGAGCCCTTGTTTTTGTGGTTATCCACCAGCCTTCCTCGGATATTTTCAAGATGTTTGACAATATGATCATTCTGGATACAGGCGGATGGCTGATCTATGATGGGGACCCCATCGAATCCATTGTCTATTTCAAGGAAAAAATCCACCATGCAAACTGGAATGAGAGTGAATGTCATGTCTGTGGTAATGTCAACCCGGAACAAATCTTCAACATTGTAGAATCCAATGTACTGGATGAATATGGCAAAACTACCAAGATCCGAAAAATTGCACCAACAGAGTGGCACGGACACTATGTTGAGTCTGGATCCGGGAATGACCGGACAACCGCAAAACATACAACCATTCCCAAGATATTCTTTAAGATCCCCAATAAACTAAGGCAGTTCCTCATTTTTGTGAAGAGGGATGTTCTCTCAAAGTTGTCGAATACACAATACATGATGATCAACTTCCTGGAGGCCCCCATCCTGGCCTTCTTTCTGGCCATAATCATCAAATATTATAATGTGGATGTCGCCAATGTTTATGGGTATACACTCGAGGACAATTCCAATCTCCCGGTATACATATTTATGTCTGTGATTGTTGCAATTTTTATGGGCCTAACTGTTAGCGCCGAGGAGATAATTAAGGACAGAAAAATCAAGAAAAGGGAAGCCTTCCTTAACCTCAGCTGGTCATCCTACCTTATGTCAAAGGTTGCAGTTTTGATGGCAATCTCTGGTATTCAGGCATTGACCTTTGTGCTAATCGGAAACTCAATTATGGAAATAAAGGGAATGTACTGGCAATACTGGCTGGTCATGTTTTCGGCCTGGGTATCCTCCAATCTCCTGGGACTTGTAATTTCTGACAGCTTCAAGACCGTTGTTACTATTTATATCCTTATTCCATTTCTTGTAATTCCTCAGATACTTCTCAGCGGGATTATTGTCAAATACGAAAACATCAATCCAAAAATCGCTTCACCTTCAAGCATACCTGTGTATGGGGAGATCATAACGGCACGATGGGCTTATGAGGCACTCGCAACCTATCAGTTCATTAACAATGATCACCAGAGCCAGTTTTACATGTATGACAAAGCAATGAGTAAGGCTCAGTTCAGGCGGGATTTCTGGAGTACTGAACTTGCCAACAAGGTAACCTTCATCGATCGCCACAGGAACACAGAGGATGAAAATGAAATTGAAACTATTAATAATAATCTGAAGATCCTGCAAAATGAGATCCGGGGGGAACTCAAACATAATTCTGTTATTGGATTTGATTATCTGGATGAACTATCCCCGGACAGATATAATCTGGAAGTTCTGGATGCAACGAAGGATTATCTGGATAAGATTAAAATTTATAACAGAAAACTCTACAACAAAGCAAATACAGAGAAAGACAAACTGATCAATGAGCTTCAGAAAGACGATGAAGCAACTGCACAATATATTAAGACCAGGCATGAACACAATAATAAAACACTGGGAGATTTTGCAAAAAATAAAAATTCCGGCCGTACAGAATATATTATGCAATACAAAAACCGTCTGTACCAGAAGAGTGATCCCATTTACCTTGATCCGACACAGAAATTTATAAAGGCACAATTCTATGCACCTCGTAAACAGGTCTTTGGGAATTATTACAGCACTTTTGCAATCAATATAATCGTAATCTGGTTTATGAGTTTGTTGCTTTACCTGGTACTGTATTTCAGACTATTGAAGAAACTGCTTGACTTCTTCGAAGAATTAGGCCACCGGTTCAGCCGTGGGGAATAATAATACAGGGGCCGCCTCAATGAGACGGCCCCTGTCATAAATTCTTATTCAAAACCCGTATTACTCAACGATCTCAATCATCTTGAACGGGACACGGATTATGGACTCATAGTCTTCACCAGCTTCCAGCATATCCTCATCATCCTCTTCATAATGCCAGTTAATGACCACTTCATTCTTTGCCTTGTGAATGGCTTCAAGTTTCTTGAATACATCAAGAATACATTTTGATGAACTGGTATTGAAGTATTCAAGCTGGACGTTTACCGTTGTCTTCTCCATTGGGCCATTTGCGTATTCTTCTAGCCAGTCAACCAATGGCTTATAGAATTCAATTGAGTTCTCAGGTATTGAACGTCCTTTAATTTCAACAATTCCAGTTGCAGCATCAAACTTTACACTGGGTGTTTTGGGTGTTCCTTCGATTGAAATTGGTTCCATACGCTCTAATATTAAGGTTTTTATTTAGTTATCTTCGGTTATAAATACATCAAGGTTAAAGAAATAGTAATCATCCTGATAGTGCTGGAAAGTATATTCGAGCTTGTTGCCTGTTTTCCTTGCAATGTCAACAAGGCCAAGTCCGCCACCACCTTTTGCTGACAGTTTCTGATGATTGAGGATGAATTTGTACATGTCCTTCAATTCATCCTTTGAGAGGGAATTAATCTTGTCAATTTTGTCTTTGAGAAATTTGATCTTTTCGGAAGTAATAAAGTTACCGGTTGAGATCTTATAGGCTGCATTCTCACGAGACACTACAAGAACACCAAACTTTGAATCAAGATCCTTCTTTATATTTTCCGGGAGTTCCTCAACATGATGGTAAAGATTCTGAAGACTTTCAACAAGTACATTGTAGACCTTCTTTCTGACCTTGCCCTGCTCGTCTGCACTTTCCATTTTCTCCTCAATTTCCTCAAGGATATTGTTGATAAGGTCAGTAGTTACACTTCCTTTAAATGCAACCAGAACATCTCCACCATTCAATTTAGAGTAATACTCATGAACATCAAAGCTCATCTGCGGGGTTCCTTATTATTCTCTAATTATAAATTTATGAAAATTCTATTTGCTCAGCAAATATATAAAAAAAACCAGCTTCTAAAAAAATTAGGTTACCAGCTAAATACAAAGATATCATAATAATTAAAACACCGGAAATTCAAGAAGCAAGTGCAACTTTAGAATCAAAACTATTTAAAAAAATGCATCCTGGTGAATTAAAGTTTAGATTTTTCCGTGGTCTGCTGTTTAACTTCATTGTTATATCTCTGATT
>DRHS01000078.1 GCA_011053095.1 Bacteroides sp. | reverse complement strand
GTACCATTGTATCACCGTGTCCTCCGAGCAGTACAGACTGAACGTCGTTGGGGGAACAATTAAGAGCATCGGCAATAAATGCATTGTAGCGTCCCGTATCCAGGATACCCGCCTGTCCAAATACCTTCTGGTTTGATTTCCCAGATGCAAGCTGGGCTGCATAGGTCATGACATCCAGAGGATTCGAGACAACAATAATAATCGCATCAGGCGATGCTGCGACAGCCTTTTCTGTAACACTCTTGACGATTCCGGCATTTGTTTTAATCAGATCGTCGCGTGACATTCCAGGTCCCCTGGGAATACCAGAGGTGATAATTACGACATCAGAATCGACGGTCTTTTCATAATCATCCGTGACACCAATTACCCTTGTATCGAAGTGGTTAATAGATGAAGTTTGCCAAATATCAAGGGCCTTTCCCTCGGCAACGCCTGGCTTGATATCGACCAGGATAACTTCCCTAACTAAGTTTTTGTGCGCAAGAACATCAGCGCATGTGGCGCCAACATTACCGGCACCGATTACTGTAATTTTTTGCATTGGAGTTTGATTTGATGGCTACTGTATGAACAAAAATACTTAAATTTTATCCAGTACCAAACAATGTGAATGTGTTACACAGCGCAGTATTTCAGTATGATTCTTATCTTTAGGTTTTAATGAAAAGTATTCTTTTTTACATACTGTTTTTACTCGGCCAACTGCCTTGTGCCCTTGGTCAGTTCCAAGGGGTTGACACCCTTTTCAATACCAGTGAACTGATCTTTTTCTCTAATCCTGAAAGAAACTCATTCAGGGATTTCCTGGATGGCAATCCGGATTACCTGGCCTTGATCGCCCATATAAATCCCGATATAGATTCCAGGGAACTTGGATTATACCGGGAAAGGGTAAATGAAATCATTGAAGATATTCGATCCAATAAATTCGACCACTTAAATGAGGTAAAAAAGATTGATCGTATCGAAAAATACGTCAGCACTGCTTTGCTTGTAAATTACAAAAATGAAGCTGACTTTGACGATATGTTCAGATTAGGAGACTTTAACTATTTCACTGCAGCTGCCATCTATTCATTTATTCTTGACCGCTTAGGTATTCCTTTCGAAATTTATGAACTGCCAACCCATGTTTATCTTCTTGCTTATCCGGAGACAGAAAGGATCATCTTCGAGACGACCCGGCCAGGTTACCAGTTTTTCATGTTCGATCACGAAACAAGAACCAACTTTGTGAAGTTTATCCATGAGCAGGGAGTAATCGACAATATTACCTATCAAAACAATAGTACGAGGGATCTGTTCCAGCAATATTATTTTGCGGATTATGGATTATCCATTCGTGAAATGATTGGTATGCTTTATCTGAATTCTGCAGTGGAATACCTGATTGCTGAACAAACTCAGAATTCTTATTCCCAGCTTGAAAAGGCTTTCATTTGCTATCCCTCATACAAAAGCCAATACATGCTTCTTGTCCAGCTAAACACTTACCTGATCAATATGGACTACAGGAATCTTATGGATCTGGGATATCTCATCAAGGCCAGTCGTCTTATCAATTACGGGATTAGCAGGGAAATTATGGATGGCTTTTTGTTCGACATCGTGGAGAAGATATTGGTTCAGGAAGAAGACACGGAAGGTTTTAAGCATATCTATGATTATCTTCAAAAATATATCCAGGATAGGGAATTAATGGATAATTTTACTTTCTATTACCTCTATGAAAGAGGCAAATTGGAATTTAACAACACCCGTTATTCAAAAGCACTTGATTTCCTTGAACCGGCATATAAGTTACGACCTGAAGATGAGCATATCCAGGATCTGCTAACCCGTTCACTTGGCGGATACTCTATTCTGGTAAGTCCAGCCAGGGTACTGGAAAAGATCCAGATATATGATACATCATTTTTGGCCATCGCCGATGAGGGTATTTACCTGATGGTAAAATTGGAGACCTACCTCTCACTTTTCGGGGAAGCATTTCAATTACAGGATGGCAAGGCTGGAGAATTATATATGGCTGAATTTGAGAATCTTATGGGCACTAACCCTGAGATAGAATCGAATAATGCACTTATCGGTAAGTCCTATTCATCAGCTGCCATTTATTACTACAGACAGGGACAGCTAAAAAAATCCAGGCAGGTAATTGAAAAGGGACTGATCTATGCACCTGATAATATTGAACTGAAGCTCAAGCTGGCTTCGTTTAAATAATTTTTCGAAGGAGCCGGGATTCCTTCGGCATTGCCCACCCGACTTTCCTAGAATCTATTCTCCAGTGCCAGGTGGTATTCCCGCTGTATGTAATGATAATTATTCAGGCTCGTTTTTACCCTGCCCACAATATTCAGAGTTTCCATCTTGAAAGTACCTTTCGATACATGATATTCAATTAGGCCCTTCCCATTCTCAGTATTTATTGGTGAGAGCTCATCATTCCAGAACTTCTCGTCTGTAAGATGTCCCTGATAAAATTCCACACTCCGGATCCCGTCTGAGAGTGAAATGGTCAGCCGGAAGGTATTGTCCAGGCTGATCCGGTCCTGTTCCGAGAAAACAATGTTTGCATCGAAATTCTTAGGACTGCCGTTGGGGTTATATTCCTTTAATCCCACGCCAGGCTGTCCATTCAGGAAGGTAACTTCGGCCTGGATATTCCCATTCTCATAATAACTCTTCCTGATCCCATTGATCTTTCCTGATGCATAGGGAGTAATCCGGTATATGCTACCATTCGGATAATTCCATCTTGCCTCTCCGTGCTTGTAGCCATTCACATATCCAATCTCAGTCTTAACAGTCTCTCCGTCAGAATAGTAATTTCGGGCAGGACCGTGTTTCCGATTATTCTCATATGTAATAAGGATCTCCAGGGTCCCGTCCTTACGGTAATCCTTTGATTCACCATGCCTGAGTTTGCCCAGGGCTTCAGTAGTGGCTTTTAATCTTCCGTCGGGATAATATTCCTTCACTATCCTGATATTAGGATCTTTCGGGGGAGTAGTACTTTTTTGTTTATCCGGGGAACAAGATCCGGCCATCGCCAGGAAGAAGATAATCAATAATAATCCAAGGCTTCTCATTTGAACCAAGATAAGAAATTTCTTCTATTGGATCAACGAGTCAAAGTCCTCTGTCAGGGGAATCATTCTCTCGAAGTCATAGAGGGTGAGCCTTCGGATATTGTAATAATAACTCCAGTAGTTCTGCATTGCACTCAGGTAATTACGGGTAGCTGCATCCTTATCCCTGAGTGCAATATTAAGCTCGAGAACATCAATTTTTCCTATGTAAAACCTTTCCTTGGTTACCATATATCTTTTTTGGGCTACTGTATCTGATTTTGCCGCTATCCGTAACTGGTCATCCTGGACATTAAATTGCATCACAAGGAGCATAACTTCCTGGTCAAAGTCAATCTCTGCCTGCTTGACATTTGTACGGACCACTTCCTGGTTTGACTGTGCCATGCGATAACGCCCTTTACCAAGTCCCCAGTCCACAATCGGAAACTCCACACCAATCCTCAGTCGTTCCTGGTCCTGCGTATTCACATATGCTTTCCGGAACTCGGTTGATTGCTGTGTCAGTCCGTAGGAGGCAAAAAGATCTGCTGTCAATCCCTTTTCAGCCCGGGCCCGGGCTACAGACTGATCTGCTTCCAGTAGTTCCTGCTGAAGGTCGATTATTGTCGGACTGTTGGCATGTGCTTGCTCCAGGGCTGCAGATACATTAACTTCCAAGTCTGGAATATCCAGGGGCAGGATCAGTTCAATATCCACATTCTCATTATACCCCAGGAACGAACGCAACTCGTACTTATTGATCTCAAGCTGTATCCTTGCTTCTGTAAGATCTATTCCCGCATTCAGGAAGGCCAGCTCCATTTCGAGAAGTTCGTTTTCTGCAATGGTTCCGATATTATAGCGGCCCTTGGAAATCTTATACAGTGTATCGTTATTGCTGTAATTCTGGTTTGCGATCGCCAGATTCACCTGTGCAAGTGCAAGATTGAAAAAACTATTAACCCCAATCCGGCTAACATTTTCCATCGATTCGATGTAACTCTTCCGGGCCGCCTCATACTTAAGTGGTTCTATTTTTTTTTCCCAGCGGTAACTGTTATGAGCTTTGATGGGTTGCTGGATACCGATGCTAATGGGGGTTGACAGGTAATTGGTCTTGTCCTGGTTGGCATCAAACCTGTCTATTCTCTGCAACTCGGACCGCATGAAAATACTTCCTCCGGTAGAAGCAATATTCTGACGTAACGAAGCACCCATGGTATAACTTGCCAGGCTTCTTTCAACAAATGCATCCGAACCATCGTCCTGTGTTATTTTATCTATAGAACGGGCCAGGTCGGGTGTAACCGCATCAATTGTTAGTCCGGGACGAAACTTTGCCTTATGAGTTCTGAATTCCCAGTATGATCCTCTGAACCTGTGCTTGGCCATAATCCCTGTCGGAGACTGTTCCTTTGCGATCATTATGACATCATCAAGATTCAGTCGAAGTTGTTCAGGTGACTGGGATTTCCCGGTGGAACCTGAAATAATCAATACAAGAAGGAAGGTTATTATTAAGGAATACTTTTTCACGTCAGCTTTGTTTATTCATGTCGCAATGACTCAATGGGGTCTCTCTCAGAAGCTCTCTTTGCAGGGGAATAGCCAAATATTACTCCTACAGAGGCAGAAACCAAAAATGCAATGGCTACCGAAAATGGTGATATGATCGTCAGGATACCTGTAAACTCATTAATAAGTTTTGAGCTGACAATGCCCAGGACGACTCCTATTAATCCACCAGTTACACTGATCAATATCGCCTCGGAGAGGAACTGAACCACAATATCTGTTTTTCTGGCACCAATGGCCATTCGTGTACCAATCTCTTTGATCCTCTCCATTACGGAGGCAAACATTATATTCATAATGCCTATCCCTCCAACCAGGAGGGAAATACTGGCAATAGCCCCGAGCACGATATTAAAGACATCCTTGGTCCTCTGTTCCTGCTTCAGAAGAAGTTCGGGTACCTGGATCTCGTAATCCTTCACTTCCTCGTGGCGACGGAAGAGCATTCGACTCAGGAATTCCGTGGAAGGAGTCAGTTCCTGCGATTCATTCACCTGCACAATAATCTTATCCAGCTGATGGTAATTCGAACTGGTATTCTGGGTGGGAGTGTTGCTGAAGGAAATAAAAAAGTGTCCGCCCATAATTCTGGTAGACTGGTTTATTTTGGACGCCACCAGGGCTCTGTTCTGATACCGCATCAGGTAGGTTTTGGCGGGGATGTAAATATTGTCATTAAACACATTTACACCTGTCTGTTCGAATGCAGTAAGACTTACATCGGTTCGTTCAAGTACACCGATAACCTTCAGCCAGGTCTGGTTGAATTTTATATACTTGTTCAGGGGATCTTCCCTTGGGAAGAATTTACTCTGGATATTGGCCCCAATAACACAAACTGGAATCCCATTCTCCTCATGATGACTGGAGAAAATGAACCCATCCCGGAGATTCAGGTTGTAAATATCAAAATATTCTTTTGAGACACCCAGCATTTTTGCCTGTTCCCTTTTACCATCATGAACGATGTATGAAATCATTGATATCTCGGGACTTATCCTTTTTACGGTTGGTAAAATTTCTCCAATGGCCTCCGCATCTTTCAGGGTCAGTCCGGGAGAAAATTTTGCTTTTTGTTTATTCTCGCCGCTTTCTGCTTCCCCGCTGTTCCCCGCCCCGGCCGGAGTAACAATAGGTGTTACTACAATATTGTTAACCCCTACCATCTTCATCTGTTCAAGTATTTCCTGCTGAGCACCATTACCGATGGCCAGCATACTGATCACGGCTGCTACTCCGAATATGATCCCAAGAGCAGTGAGGATTGATTTCAGTTTATTCGCAAGGATGGAATCCAGAGCGATAATAATGTCGTGGAAATAACGGTTTTTGATCACAGCTTCCTATTCAGAATTTTATCCTAACGAGACCTTGTTACCGCACCACCGGAAGGACGTCTATTGGGTCTTGCATTTTTTTTCAATTCAGCTTCCTGTTCCAGTTTTTTTCTTGCTTCTTCCTCAAGTCGTTTTTTCTCAGCCTCTTTTTCACGAATCACCTGAACCAGTTCGAGTCCCACAAAACGCAATTCCCCGGCCCCTTCAGGTATCGACAAAAGCACCTTATCGCCCTCTTCAAGTCCCGCTTCTACTATTATCTGATTTTCGTTTGATTCATCCAGCACAACCACCTGCCTGGTTCGGTTTTTCCTGTAGACATAGGTGATGCTGTCATTCGAATGAATTGCTTCGAGAGGGAGGTATAATGCATCCTTAAAGGTTTTTATAATGATGCTGTTACTTGTGGTCATTGAAGGTCTGAGGATGGGATCGGTGCCATCAAGTTCAACCACAACCTCGAAAACCTTGGCATCTGTATTGGGAAGTTGCTCACCAATGTTTGCCACCTCTTTAACCACTCCGAAATATACCTTTTCAGGAAAGGCGTCTACCCCGGCCCGTACAGCCAGACCTGCTGACACTTTGCTGATGTCAATTTCATTAACATAGATTTTAGAGATCATGGTTGACATATCCGGCAGGGTAGCGACGGTGAGATCCCAGGTACTTATTTCTGATCCAACAGTCCTCTTGCTTCCGTTCCAGTCCCTTTTATAAATAACCATTCCCGGAGCAGGTGCAGTAATTACAAATTGCTGCAAGACCTGTTCCATCATATCCTTTCTGCGGCGCTGCTTCTGCAGATCAATGGTAACTTCGGTCATGTCAGCCCTGAACTGTTGCTCCTTTAGAGAATAGTTTTCAACAGCCTGTTTATGTGCCCTTTCCGCCTTATCCAGGTTGATCTGTGCCTGCCGTATCGTGGCAGGAGGTTCGAACTGACTTTGTTCCAGAGTAATAGCTGCTTCCTCCATATTAAAACTCAGGTTGACAAGTTCATCCCTCAGGTTCCTGAGTTGAATGGTAGTATCAAGTTTTGTCTTAGTGTGCTCCGATTCTTTTACCTCAAGTTCATCCAGAACATCCTTATAATTATTGTCTGCTTCTGAGCGGTCCAGCGTAGCCACGTATTCACCCGAGTCAACCACGGTTCCCTCCATCACAAGGTCCTGGATCTTTATGGTTCGAAACCTCAGATCGCGGTTCCTCAATGCCATCGGGGCCTTGATATCTGTAGAACGAAGAGCCTGAAGTTCTCCTGTAACTGTTACCAGCACCTCAAATTTACCCCTGACAACCTGGGTCTCAAGTGGTTTGGCAAGCTCATCCTTTGATACAAAGGAATAAATTATAGCGGCTGCGACAATAGCCAGCGGGACTGCGATGTAGATCAGGTTACGTCGTTTCATATCATGGTTCATTAAAGTATATCCGAACTTAGATCATTTAAACGTAAAAAGGTTTAAATCAACGGTAACGATTTTACAGGGAATTTTTACTGTCCATAATATGCCCTGTAATTATCTCAGCCATTGAGTCAGCCTCACTCATGGTTGCTGCCTCTGAATATATCCTGATTATAGGTTCGGTATTTGATTTTCGCAGGTGAATCCAGCCTCCTGGCATGTCAATCTTTAATCCGTCTTCCCGATTAATTATATACTGTTTGTAATAGCCTGCAAGTTCATCAAGAAGTTTGTCCATTTGAACAGCAGTATCCAGCGTAATTTTGTTTTTTGAAATAAAGTAATCCGGGTATCTCTCCCTGATTTTACTGCATGAAATCCCTTTCAGAGCCAGATGTGAAAGGAAGAGGGCAGCTCCAGTCAGTGCATCCCGTCCGTAATGCATCTCCGGGTAAATGACACCACCATTTCCTTCACCCCCTATGACGGCATCATTTTGTTTCATGGTGCGGACAACGTTTACCTCGCCGACAGAGGAAGCAAAATATGTTCCGCCGTGTGAAAGGGTAACATCTTTAAGGGCCCGTGTCGATGAAAGATTTGACACCGTATTGCCAGGAGAGCGCTCAAGTATATAATCAGCGACTGCAACAAGTGTATATTCTTCACCGAACATATTCCCCTTCTCATCAACGATGGCCAATCTGTCAACATCAGGATCTACCACCAGTCCCACGTCAGCCCCATGTTCCACAACTGCCTTTGACAGATCCGTTAGATGTTCGGGCAGGGGTTCGGGATTATGTGGGAATATTCCACTGGGTTCACAGTATAGCTCTATCACTTCTTTTACCCCGAGTTCCCTCAGAAGCTGAGGGAGTACTATTCCCCCGACAGAATTCACACAATCGACGACAACCTTGATTCCAGCTGATTTAATTGCATTGGTGTTGACCATTTCGAGAGACAGGATCTTACTGATATGTCTTTCTGCATAATCCTCTATACTTTGAATCCGGCCGATCTTATCAACGGGAGCAAATTTATAAGCTTCTGTATCGGCCAGGTTGAGGATCCTTTGTCCATCTTCGGCTGAGATAAATTCCCCCTTATTATTTAAAAGCTTAAGTGCATTCCATTCTCCCGGATTATGTGAAGCGGTGAGGATTATGCCCCCTGAGGCCTTTTCCGCCACGACGGCAATCTCAACTGTAGGAGTAGTTGCAAGTCCCAGGTTAATCACATCCATCCCCATCCCGGTAAGGGAACCGATGACGAGTTGTTCAACCATTTCCCCTGAGGTCCTGGCATCCCTGCCAACGATAATGCTCCCTCCCTGTTTGCCTGTATTTTCAATCACCCAGGCAGCATAGGCGGAGCTGAATTTGACAATATCCAGAGGAGTCAGTCCATCGCCCGGTTTGCCTCCGATGGTCCCCCGGATCCCGGATATTGATTTGATAAGTGTCATAATGCAGACAAATATGGGAAAGAATGCAGAATCAGCCAAACCGGTACAGGGCTCAGGCCCATAAAATTTGTACATTTGCAGCGTTATGAGTCAAACATCGAAACCAGGCGGAAAAAAACCGGAAAAGGGCCGGACAGGGCACCCGAAGCAGGGCAACCGAAATAAGGATAATGTAGAAGTATCGGCAGAGCAGGGAGTACGCCTCAATAAATATATTGCAAACAGTGGGGTTTGCTCAAGAAGAGAGGCTGACGAACTGATCCGATCCGGAAGCGTGAAGGTGAACGGCAAGACAATTACCGAACTTGGTACTCGTGTTAATATTTCTGATTCTATTAGTTACGATGGAAAGTCCCTCAAGGGAGAGCGGAAGGTTTATGTCCTTCTGAATAAGCCCAAGGATACAGTCACCACGGTAAAAGATACTCATGGGAGGAAAACTGTAATGGACATTGTCAGCGGCTGTTGCAGGGAACGTATTTACCCTGTTGGAAGACTTGACAGGAACACTACCGGACTATTATTGCTTACCAATGACGGAGAACTGGCCGAAGCACTGAGTCATCCCTCATATAATAAAAAGAAAATCTACCATATCCATCTCGAAAGAGATCTTGAGAAAGAAGATATGGAGAAACTTAATGAGGGCTTTGAACTTGAGGATGGCTTTATCAAACCGGACCGTATAGAATACGTTGAGGGAGCTGACCTCCGTCAGGTCGGCATAGAAATCCATTCAGGACGAAACCGCGTCGTCAGGCGCATGTTTGAACATATTGATCATAAGGTACTCCGCCTTGACAGGGTATATTTCGCGGGACTAACAAAGAAAGGATTGTCAAAAGGTCGCTGGAGACATCTTAGCCAGAATGAGGTGTATATGCTTAAAATGTCAATCCCCCGCAAAAAACCTGAGCGCTCTTAATCTAACCTCCTTAGTGAAAAAACCCTTCCTTATAATATTGCTATGTGCCGGTTTGATCCATGTTATAAACTTACAGGCTCAGGATGTCGAGGGACTGATTCAGGACAGTAAGACAAAAAAGCCCCTGGCTTTTGTGAATATTGTATATACGAGCTGGGGACAGGGAACGGTCTCGAATATTGACGGTGAATTCAGTGTTTCTTCAAGCAGGGATATTGAATTCCTGAAGTTTTCTTTTGTAGGTTATCATACAAAATACATCAGCTTGGCAGAAATCATTCCAGGGAAGAAAATTCTGGTAAAACTGATACACAAAACCTATGATATAGAGGAGGTAAAGGTACTCCCGGGTGTAAATCCCGCCCACAGAATAATCCATCTGGCGACTGAAAACCGGAAACTAAACAACCCGGAGAAAATGCAATCATTTTCCTATACATCCTATAGCAAAATGTATTTCACTCTCGACATTGATTCATTGAAAGCAAAGTCTTCGTCCCGATCGGGAGATACCGACGCTTTCCTGGAGGTCAGAACAGAAACGAGCCCGGCTGATTCCACAGATGTATCCGAGAAAGACGATCTGGAAGAAATAGAGGATTTCCTTGAGGATAACCATTTGTTCCTGATGGAATTTGTAAGCGAACGGGGATTTATGCATCCGGATAAAAACAGTGAAGTTGTTACGGCCTCAAGGGTATCTGGCTTTAAAGACCCATCCTTCACCATGCTTGCTACCCAGATCCAGTCCTTCAGTTTCTATGATGATTTGTTAATGTTATGGGACCGCAAATACCTCAATCCAATCAGCCGGGGAAGTACCCGAAAATACCTGTTCATCATTGAGGACACGACCTATACAGAACAGCATGATTCCCTGTTTGTGATCTCCTACAGGCCGCTTAAGGGAAAGAATTTCGATGGACTCGAGGGTATATTGCATATTAATTCAAACGGATACGCCATACAAAATGTAATTGCAGAAGCTTCAGAGACAAAAGGGATTTTCCGCGTCCGGATCCAACAAAAATATGAGCATATAGATAATCAGCAGTGGTTTCCGGTACAACTGAATACAGATATAATGATCAGTCCCGAAGAAGCCAAAGTTAACGGGCAACCAATGACACTGGTCGGTGTCGGCAAGAGCTACCTGTCTGACATTAAGCTGAATCCGGAATTTAAAAGAAGAAATTTTAATCATATCGAAGTTGAGGTAGAGGACGATGCACATAAAAAGAATGATGCTTACTGGGATCAGTACAGGGTCAATCCCCTGACCCGTAAAGACACAAATACCTACAGGCTTATTGACAGTTTAGGCGAGGAAGCCAAGCTTGACCGCAGCCTGAAAATCCTGGAAACCTTTGCCTCAGGTTACATCCCTGCCGGCTATTTTAACATCGATTATAAGAGCCTGATCCACTGGAACCAGTACGAAGGATTCCGCCTGGGTATTGCACTGGAAACCAGCGATAAAATTTCCCGCTGGATACATATTGGAGGAAAAGTGGCTTATGGAACGAGGGACAAGGATTTAAAGTACGGGAGTCACCTGAAGGTGAACCTAAACCGTCGCCGGGATGCTTTCCTGAAGCTCACATACAACAAAGATGTCGTGGAATCTGCCGGCTGGAGATTCGTGGAGAAACCCCCGATAACCTCATCCGAGGTATTCCGCAGTTTCCTGATTGCCAACAAGGACAAGATCGAGGAGAAGTCGGTTGAAATGCAATTCCCGGCACTTCGGTATATAAAACTTAATACCTATCTGAATCAAAATGTAAGACAGGTTACAACAGATTACAGGTACCAGGTGAGTACCCCGGAGGGAGTAGAGCAGACTGACAGGTTTAAAATTACTGAAGCTGGCATAATGCTGAAATATGCATATAAGGAAAAATTTCTTGAAACCCCGCGTGGAAACAGGTTGTCACTGGGAACCAATTATCCAATAATTTATGCCAATCTGCATGTGGGTCTCCCAATTTTCGGAGGAGATTATGAATACACCAAGGTGGAGGGTAAAATCACCAAGACTTTTATTAGCAAGTCTATGGGAGATACCAAACTGGCCCTGGTTGGGGGCTGGACAGACCGAAGCCTCCCTTATCCAATTCTATATGCCGGCGCAGGAAGTTACGGTGTCTTTACCATTGAAACGGAGAATAGTTTTGCCACGATGCGTTTAAATGAATTTGTCTCTGACCGGTTCTCCAGCATCCATTTCCAGCAGGATTTTGGCAAGCTCCTGTTTAAATGGGAGAAGTTCCAGCCGGGGATAGTACTTGCTGCCAGCGCGGGTTATGGGACCATCAGAGCCGATAGCAGGCATATAAACATGGAACAGAATACCCTTGAAAAAGGATACTATGAATCCGGGATCCTGTTCAATAATTTACTCCGTCATTCTATACTGGGATATGGACTGGGTGTCTTTTACCGACTCGGTCCGTATACACTTCCCAAAACAATTGATAATTTTGCATTCAAATTCACCATGCGCTTTAACCTTTAAAAGTGGGAAACAAAACACATAAAGCCGGATTTGTCAATATAATTGGCAAGCCTAATGTTGGGAAATCAACCCTTATGAATGCATTGATTGGTGAAAACCTGTCAATAATTACATCCAAGGCTCAGACAACGAGGCACCGAATCATGGGCATCGTCAACGGAGATGACTTCCAGATAGTTTACTCGGATACTCCCGGGATACTTCAGCCTGGTTACAAACTTCAGGAATATATGCTGAAATTCGCCAGGAGCGCGATTTCGGATGCAGATATTATTCTGTTTGTCACGGAACCGGAAGAAAATACCGGGGAATTAGGAGACCTGCTCGGAAAGCTACAAAAGCTTAAAGTGCCGGTATTACTGCTTATTAACAAGATCGACCTGAGTACTAGTGAACAGGTTGATGAACTTATCAATGAATGGCAAAGTGCACTGCCCGCCGCCAAGGTAATCCCAATTTCGGCTCTGGAAAAATTCAACCTGGAAAAGGTCTTTGAATTGATTCTTGAAAACCTTCCGGATTCTCCTCCGTATTACCCAAAGGATGAGTTGACAGATAAAAGTGAACGCTTCTTTGTCTCGGAGATGATTCGCGAAAAGATCCTCCTTCATTACAAGCAGGAGGTACCCTATTCTGTCGAGGTTGTTGTAGAAAGTTTTAAGGAGTCGGAAAAGATCATTCACATAAGCAGTTTAATATATGTGGAACGGGATTCTCAGAAAGGGATCCTGATCGGGCACCAGGGAAAGGGACTTAAAAAAGTGGGTATGGAGTCACGCATTGATATGGAGAAATTTTTCGGAAAAAAGGTCTTCCTTGAAACCAGGGTCAAGGTTAAAAAGGACTGGAGAAACGACGGAAGATTTCTCAAGCAATCAGGATATAATCCGACATAATAACCGGAATGACAATTAAATCGGAATGGGAAATATAGTAGCAATAGTGGGGAGGCCTAACGTAGGAAAATCCACTCTGTTTAACAGGCTTACTGAAAGCAAACAGGCAATAGTTGATGAGGTTAGCGGGGTCACCCGAGACCGGCATTACGGGCATTCTTTCTGGAATGGCAGGGACTTCTCGGTGATTGATACCGGGGGTTATGTAATCAACTCTGATGACATATTCGAAAAGGAGATCCGGAAACAGGTGATGCTGGCGATGAATGAGGCCAATATTATTATTTTCGTTGTGGATGTTGAAATTGGGATAACGGACCTCGATGAAACCGTAGCAAAGATGCTGCGCAAAATTAACAAGCCCATTTTGGTGGCTGTCAATAAAGTGGATAACAATGAACGCCGGTATGATGCCAATGAATTTTACGGGCTTGGTCTTGGAGATATATACCCCATTTCTTCAATTAATGGAAGCGGAACAGGAGAGTTGCTGGATGAACTTGTTAAGCATTGCACCGGGGAAGATGATGTTGAAGAAGAGGAGATTCCTAAGTTTGCTATTGTCGGAAGGCCGAATGTCGGGAAATCCACACTGATCAATACCCTTATCGGGGAAGAAAGGAATATTGTAACTCCCCTTGCCGGTACTACAAGAGATTCTATCCTTACCAGGTATACAAAATTCAAACATGACTTTTACATGATTGATACAGCCGGTTTGCGAAAAAAGGGGAAAGTCGAGGAGGACCTCGAGTTCTATTCTGTCTTACGCTCAATACGTTCAATCGAGACAGCAGATGTCTGTCTGCTCTTACTGGATGCAACGCGGGGTATTGAGCATCAGGACCTGAATATCCTGAGCCTGATCCTCAAAAACCGCAAAGGGGTAGTATTGCTGGTAAACAAATGGGATCTGGTTGAGAAAGACCAGAATTCCACTACTGAGTTTGCCAAAAAGATCAGGGAAAAAACTGCCCCATTCCAGGATCTTCCAATAATCTTTGTATCAGCAATAAGTAAACAACGGGTATTCAAGGTACTTGAGACCGCGATGGAGGTCTATGAAAACCGCATGCAAAAGATCCCAACATCTACCCTTAATAACCACATGTTGAAAGTAATCGAGGAGCACCCTCCTCCTGCCAATAAGGGGAAATATATACGGATCAAGTTTGTGACCCAGTTGCCTACACATGCGCCGAGTTTTGCTTTCTTTGCAAATCTGCCCCAGTATATCCGTGAGCCCTATAAGAGATACCTGGAGAACAGGATGAGGGAGCAATTTAATTTTACCGGTGTACCCATACAGATATTTTTCAGGGAAAAATAATACCTGAAGAATAATTTCGTTGTACTTTTACAGTTCCAGTGAAAAAGACAGCCTATATATTAATCCCGATTGCAATGCTTCTTGCCGGTTGCCCTACTCCCAAGGTATTACCTGATATACCAAGAGTGGAATTCCGTAGTTTTGTCCTTGATATGAAGATAGATAACCTTAATAACGAGGTTCTCACCGGAGTGCTGAATTTCTATTTCGAAGACGGGGATGGTGATATTGGCTTCGAAGCTTCTTATGACAGTCTCGAAGCGCCGGATTCTGTTAAGTATAACCTTTTTCTGACGACGTATGAAAGAGTGGATGGGCAGTACCAAATGATAGATACATCTGATCTTGATGTAAAGCCATTTTACAGGATTCCTCCCCTTGACAGGGAGGGGCAGAATAAAACCCTCAAGGGTGAGATAGAGGTGGAAATTAATTATCACATACCTCCTGCTGATACAATAAAGTATTCATTTTATTTGACGGACAGGGCTTTTAACCACAGCAATACGGACACAACAAGTGAGATAGTCCTGGCGGGTTGGTAGGATTAAATTTCGACTCCCATAAACAATACATCATCAACCTGCTCTGTGTCTTCTTTCCAGATCTCAAAATTGTTTTTAATGTAATTGTATTGTTCTTCCATGGGTTTGTCATGGATATCCCTGAGCATATTCTTCAGGCGCACCATCTTGAACTTCTTTCCCAGCGGTCCCCCGAACTGATCCGGATACCCGTCTGAGAACATATAGAATCTATCACCTTTTTGAAGCTGGAATTCATTTGTTTCAAAATCCTTCTGCTCTTTCTCATACTGTCCCCCAACAGAACTTCTACTTCCCTTGACGTATATCTGCTCTCCGTTCCGGTAAATAATCATGGGCCTCATGGCAGAGGAGATCCTCAGCATATTTGTTTTAAGGTCCACTTCAGAAACAATAATGTCCATTCCGTCGTTTGATCTCTCAGCTTCAAGATTCTGGTTCAGGGCTAACATAATCTCCCGGTCAAGAGTAGCAAGAAGGCTTGCAGGTGAATCAACCTCTTTGCGGACCGTAATATCTTTAATAAGCGTTGTACCTATCATTGACATAAAGGCTCCCGGCACCCCATGTCCGGTGGAGTCTGCACATACAATTACAAACTTATTATCGTCCATCATATCGTACCAGTAGAAATCACCACTCACGATGTCTCTGGGCTGATAGAAAACAAAGGATCCGGCAAATGTATCATGCAGCCGGCTTATGGGAGGTAAAATGCTTGCCTGGATTCGCTGGGCATAATTAATAGAGTCGGTGATATCCTTATTCTTTACCTCGATTTCCTCTTTCTGCATTACAACTTCCCGGGTTCTTTCATCAAGTCTGGTCTGAAGTAATTCCTGAAATTGTTTCTGTTTTCTTTCCCTGTATTTAATGATGAAGAATACCACACCAATCAGGAGGAGAACAGATAGTGAAATGAACCACCATGTTTTCCAGATTGGGAGTTTTACCCTCAGTTGAAACTCAACCGGCATTTCCGTACAAACTCCCTCTGAATTACAGGCCCTGAGCATAAACGTATAATTACCATCCTCAATACGTCCGTAATTTACATAAGGGATGGTGGTCGGATCAGACCAGTCATCATACCCATCCAGCCTGTACTGGTAAGTAACCTGATCTGGAGCTGCGAAGTTGATTCCGATAAAGTCAACCCTGAGCTTGTATATCCCGTAAGGCAGGACAATTGGTTCTGAAAAATCATATTCCCTTTCGGATATAGTGACTTTGCTGATATTTGTAACAGGTGCGGTAAGATTTCGCCGTTCATCTCTGGTATCATACATTATGAGTCCCTCAGAGGTCCCGAACAAAACAATCCCATCTGATGTTACTGCAGCAGCATTGGGTTGACAGTCTCCATCGATCCCTTCTTCTATCCCCATAGTAAGTACCATCCCCTGATCAATATCAATCTTGCTGGTTCCAAGCCTGTGGCCAATCCAGATATAGCCAGCCCCATCGTTTAGAATACTGTAGCAGGAGTTCGATTTTAATCCCTCGTCAGATGAGATATAATCCAGTGTGTCTGTCAGAAATTTGAACACACCATTGTCCTCGGTTGCAGCCCATAGATTCCCGTACTCATCCTCTGTTATGGAGATAAATTCAAGCATGAATGTACCTTCACCGCTAATGGAATAAGTTTGATCAGTATTTACAGAGAAAAGTCCGTTGCTTCGGGTAGCAATCCAAACCGCACCTGCTGCATCAATAAAAATATCCCGGATCCGGTTGTGCGGAAGGCCGTCAGATGTACTGTACCTGGTAACATCTCCGGTTGACTTAATTATTTTCAGAACCCCATTGTTCGTTCCCACCCAGAGGGTCCCGTCTGCTTCTTCGATATCATTAATTGTATTTTCAAGCGAATTCTGAGCAGAGTAATAATGGTTTGCCCGGCCCGTTTGGGTGTTCATCCTGTATATCCCGCTATTGGCTGTTCCTATCCACAAGGTCTCATCATCTTTAAAAAGGGAGGTTATATTATCTGAAGGGAGTCCGTTGGAGCTTGTATAATTCCTGGTCGAACCCCGCATTCCTGTCTCCACCCTTACAAGTTTTCCGTATCCGGCCATCCAGTAACCTTTATCATCCGTAATTACTGCGTTTATGGTTGTACCCATCCGGTCCTGGTACTCATGAAAAGTAAGTGCTTCATTGAACAGCGCTGCGAGTCCGTTCCCATATGTACTGATCCAGATATTACCTTCCAGGTCCTGGAAAACCTCCCTTGTAAAACGAATGCCAAGTCCGTTATGCTCACTAAAGTTTACCAGTTCCACAACGCTCATGTCCATCCTGTCAACATTCACCTTATAAACACCCTCGCCCTGGGTGCTTAACCATAGGTAACCCTCATTGTCAATCATGATGGATAGCACACTTGTATACTTCAATATTTCCTCATTCCCGATTTTTACCAGGAGAGAATTTGCAGGATCATTTGGATTAATTTTGAGGGAATACAATCCCTCATCCTGTGATCCCATCCAGAACAGATCACCGGCCTCATCATATACGATGTCTGTGATCTGAGTATAGGGAACTTTTGTAACCTTTTCAACAAATGATATTGTATCGGGGGAACTGAAATCATAGTTATATACATGCAAACCATCGTAAGCTCCGAGAAGAAGGTGACCCTTGCCAGTGAAGGCTATTGAGGATATCAGCTTACGATTGAAGGGATCGGCGATCACCATGCTTTCCAACTCCTTATTTATGATTATGAGTCCCTGGTTCTGTGTAGCAAAAACGATCCTGCCTTCCGGATCTTCCGCAATCCCATTTATGGTACTTGTAATTTCCGCTCCATGATCAATAACATGAAAAGCCTTCCCATCATACATGGTGATGCTGCCGTCATTATGGCCAAACCAAAGATTTCCTTCCGAGTCTTTGAAGCTTTTTTTTACAAAGGCAGAAGGAAGAGAGTCAGCTGTAAAGTCCCCTTGGAAATTTAAACCGTCATACATGCAGAGTCCCTCTCCGGTACCCAGCCAGAGGTAACCATTGGCGTCCTGGTTTACTGTGTATACAAAAGGATGGCAAATACCGTCCTCTATACCGTATTGCTGAAATTTGTAGGTCTGCGCATACAGTGGAGATACCGACATCAAGGCAAAGAAGCTGAATTTCAGGAAGAAAGCCTTAAATTGCTTCATGTATTTCGGATCTTAGTCTTCAATTCGATTTTTTGGTAACACCGATGGTATACTTATATTTAGGTACTCCACCAATAGGTATTACGAAGAAAGGCATTACTTCGTTATACTGGTTTCTAATATTTATCACAACATTGTTGTTCCTCACAAGAGGATTGTATTTCCGCTTATGAAGCTGCAGGTCTAGTGATTTATTTTTTTCACCTTCCAGTATCTGGAACTCATCTTCTACCCAGGTATCATCGCCAGAGACCTTGGATAATTGTCCTTTTCTTGCAAAAGATACGATCCTGATAATACCGTCATTGTCCCAGTCCCAGTTCCACAGTTTAACAGAGATAGCACGATCGTCAACGAAGGGGTAAATATGGGAAACTTCATTCGGGTTGTTGTGCATACGGAAGGAGTACTCGTATGCAAAAGCATTTCCCCCTTCGACATCACGGTTGTTATCTCCATCTGTGGAAAGATAAAAGCGGTACATATTTCCATCGTCTCCTTCCACACCTTCAACAATAATCTTGAAAATAAATCCCTGCCAATCTTCAACCCACTCTCCTTCAGTCGGATTAAAGGGTCCAAAGGTATACCAATTGTTATCATATCTCGGATCCACAGCGAAGGACTTGAATGCCAGAAGGTTGCCGCTCTTATATTCACCAACAGGATCAATACCCTTCGCATCATTCGGTTCCCAGCAATCTTCTCCTCCGAAGATTTCATAGGTAGCGCGTGTATTAAAAACACCGTTTATTTCATCATGTTCACCACCAACGTCGGGATCCCAGATCCTTATATAAAAAGGATCCGTGTATTCTTTTGGAAGTTTGAAGAAGAAGGTCTGACTGTGATCGTCGTCTCCCCAGGATTTCTCCGCCTCGTTTCCGAAGGTCATCAGGTAAGGAATATTTTCATCGTATGCAGGTACGGGTTGTGCAATTGCACTCAATCCACAGAAAATCAGAAGAATTAATATTGAAATAAGTCTGTTCATTTGGTTCTGAAAATAATCAAAAAATAGTTAAGACCCATATTGGGTAAATACCTACTAATCCAACACAAATACCGTGCAAGATTTATTTGAGCCGGTAATATACTTATTAATAAACCGATATTAAACTATCTGACTGTTGATAAGTCCGGCCAGTAAGCAAGGTGATTTCCCTCGCCAGCTGTCCCGTCTCATCTTGGCAGAACAACTATACGTTTAAATCCACAGGTTTTCTGTATTTCCTCCTGTTTTTCGGCTGAATTCATTACACCCAGTTTGACTGTATATGTACCTGGCCTGTAATAACGGTGCTCAACTGTTGTGTCAGCAACCCAGTTATAATCACCTGTATTCCAGATATAACGGTCAATTGTAAAATCCTTGAGGAATGTACCTTTCCCGCTAAATTGTACCGGTTCATTAACAAGCACAGTGTCTGGTGCTCCGATGTATACCTGTTCGATATCTTCAATATCAAGTTCGTAAGTGGCCTGGTTAAACAGCACTTCTCCGGACAACAAGTCAATCACATTGAGTGCGATGGAGAAATTACCAACCCCTTCAAAACAATAATCAACCGTTTTCTGTCTGAATTTCTTATCCTCTACAACCCATTCATACCTGAATTGAGTGGTGTCAATATCCATAGTTCCTGCCTCATAAAAGGTAAAGCAATAACTGTTTTGTTCCACCAGCTTACAATTCACATAAAGGTCCTCCGGAATATCCAGGCTGAATTCAAAAATATTGTAGATCCTGGCTTCCCTGTCCGAATGTATATATC
>DRHS01000077.1 GCA_011053095.1 Bacteroides sp. | reverse complement strand
GTTACGCCCGTGGTAATATCATGAACCAGTCCGTCATCGGGAAAGAGGTCAAGTTCCATTTCCCCGTCCGGATCCGTATAATCCCTGAATTGCCCGTTGGCAGTATTGTATTCAATTACACCACCCCCCCATGCATGAACCATGGACCTATGGAGTTTGTACAGGAGGGGATAGAATTTATATTGCTGCATGGGGAGGTGGTGTAATTGAATACAATACTGCCAACGGGCAATTCAGGGATTATACGGATCCGGACGGGGAAATGGAACTTGACCTCTTTCCCGATGACGGACTGGTTCATGATATTACCACGGGCGTAACTTTTTCGGAAGACATTCTCTGGACAGGAACCTATTTCGGGCTGAGCAGGTACGACGGGACACAATGGAAAGGCTATTTTGACCATGACAGTGGACTTGCGAGCAATTTTATCAATTTTCTGAAGGCCAGGGAAAATGTTGTTTTTATTTGTACCGATAAGGGACTGAGTAGTTTTGACGGACAGACATGGGTTACCTACCAAAAGAATGAGAACAACAAGTCCGGGAAAATTGTAACAGACAATGATCAACAACATACAGAACAGGCTGTTTCTTCATCCATTTCGCATAATTTTGTAATCGGTGTGGATTTTCAGGACGACATGGTATGGATTGCTACGTCAAAGGGAGTCAGCAGGGGTGAATTATTAAATAAATAAAGCATGTATTAAAATGAGTAAACAGGAATTATTGATTGATTTTGAGAATCTCACGGATGGTGAGCGGTATGAATTGAAGGAGCTGGGACTTTTACTGGAAGACGAGGTGGAGGAGTATTCTTTTCCAAAAGTACATGACGACAGACCTCCCATTGAGAAGCATGCCGTACATGCAGACAGGGTATTGAATGAAGCATATAACTATGAAAAACCCTCCTCCTTTTCAAGGGCATTGCGACTGGAACTTGGTGGATATAAAATTTTGATTATATCGGGAACGGCAAGCGTGAATACGGAAGGAAAATGCGAACATGTTGGGGATTTCAGGGCACAGACCTGGAGAACCTATCGCAATATTACCGACCTGCTCAGAGCAGAAGACATGAGCTGGCATGACATAGTCAGGACAACAGTATATTTAAGGGATATGGAGAGGGATTATGCGGAGTTCAATAAGATCCGGACATCTTTCTTTAGATGGATGAATCTTGATCCCCTTCCTGCCAGTACAGGTATACAGGCGATACTCTGCTGGAGTAGTCTGCTGGTTGAGATTGAGGCCTATGCCATCAGTAAAATAAAGGAATAAAACAGATGAAACCGGTATCATATACTTCTCTATTCCTCCTGCTGTTATTGCTTGCCATGCAGGTTGCAGAAGCACAGAGATACGCCGAAAAAAACTACGGCAAAACACCGGATAAGCTGGTCCCCTATGGAAACTACCAGAAAGCATACCTTAACTTTTTTGAAGAGCCCCAGCTCTTCACAGGAGCAGGACGTGAAAAACCGGAGCCGAAGGGCCTTGAAACAGTAAAAATCGGCTTTCTGGGTCCCCTGGAAGGATCCAATATGGTACCCCAGGGAATACAGATGCTGCAGGGAGCGAACCTGGCAATTGAAGAGGCAAATGCAAAAGGTGGATACAGAGGAATACCTTTAGAACTAATGGTGCACAATGATGTGGGACTCTGGGGTGCAGCTGCCAATGAGGTGGTCAAGATGGATGATGAAAAGGTCTGGGCCTTCCTGGGCACCATTGACGATATCAATTCCCATGTTGCCCTGAGAGTAGCCCTGAAACTTGAGTTTGCCATGGTTAATACAGGTGATCCTGATCCCACGCTTACAGAAACCCGAATACCTTGGCTAATCCGGTGCATCTCCGATGACCGGCAGAGCAGTTATGCTCTTGTTGACCATATTATACGAGAAAAGGGGCACTCGAGGATTGCTGTAATCAGGGCCAATAGCCGATATGGGAGGGTGGGCATCATGGAATTCAACGATGCAGCCCAAAGGCTGGAATCTCCTGTTGTCCTCGAGGTAAGGTTTGAGGATGGGGAATCCGATTTCTCTGTGCAGATCGACCGCATGACCAATGCCTCACCGGATGCCGTGGTCATCTGGGGTAATGCCAGGGAGTCAGCATTGATCCTTAAACAAATGAGGGAAATGGGGATGGAACAACCTGTCTTCGGCTGCGACAGGCTGGTTTCCAGGGAATTCCTTGAACTTTCCGGTGCTTATGCCGAGGGTGTTGTGACAACCTGCCAGTACAACCCGACACTCGAAGACCCCAAATTGCAGACATTTAACCAAAGTTATACCGTGAAATTCGGACAGGATCCGGATGTATTTGCTGCGCATGCATACGATGGGATGAATATCCTGATTGATGCCATTCAGATCGCAGGACTGAACAGGGTCAGGATACGGGATGTACTACTTGACCTCAAAACCTTCCAGGGATACAAGGGGGTAACCGGGGAACTCATCCTTGATGCATCCTGGAACGATATCGGTGCGATATGGATGACAGAAGTACGGAATGGCCGGTTTGAATTTAGTGCCGGACCCGCTCTGGACCGGTAATGACCAGTTGAACTAATGGATGAGCATATTCCTGCTAATGAAACCAATATACCGATGCCTTTTGTTTCTGGCTTTGCTTTTCACTTTACCGCCAGGAATAAAGTTGTATTCTCAGGAGGGACAGGTTAAGGATCCCGGGGCTGTAGAAAATATCAAAATAGGACTTCTGTATTCTGGCAGTGGATTCATCTCCTCTGTTCAGGCAGCAGAACTGGCTATCCGAAGAGCAAACCAGGAGGGAGAGATGAACGGCCGGTCTTTTGAGCTGGTAAAAAGATCAACCGCAGGTCCCTGGGGAGTGGGCTCAAAACAATCCGTAAATCTTATTTTCCAGGATGAGGTCTGTGCCATACTGGGCTCCGTAGATGCACGGAATGCCCACCTTGCAGAACAGGTGGCTGTAAAAGCACAGATTGTATTCCTCTCCTCAAGGGCAACTGACCCTACTCTTTCACAAGCCTTTGTACCCTGGTATTTCAGATGTATCCCCAATGATGACCAACAGGCAAATGCACTGTTAAGAGTGATCAGCATGAAAAAAGACAGCAGGTTTGTCCTGATCGGAGATGGCGGTTATGATGCAGGCATGGCGATTGAGGCAGCGATCAGACAAACCAGGAAGGCTGGTAAACCCGACCCCAAAGTATATACCTATGATTCGGCAGATCCGGACTATGGATTTGTTGAGCAGATCCACGCAAACGGTATCCGGAACCTTGTATTAACTGGGATGGTTTCCTCTGATTTGAAATTGCTGGAGCAACTTGGAATGATACTGGAAGAGAGAGTTATTTTTTGTACATTACCATTTATAGCCGGGATGGATATTGAGAAGCTGGTAAAGGCTTTCCCGGAGGGAACGGTTCTGATTTATCCTCCATTCAATCTAACTCCAGGCGGTCCTGCCTTTGAGAAGGAGTTTTATGAAAACTATGACTCCCGTCCGGATGCAACAGCTGCTTATATATACGATGGTATGACCCTTCTGATCGAAGCCATCCGGAACACCGGACCTGAGCCTGAAAAGATACGTGAATTCCTGGTACATGCAGATTTTCAGGATGGTGTTACTGGGAGCATCCGGTTTGATGAGATGGGGAACCGGACGAATGCTGCCGGGTTAATGACTATCCGGAACGGCCAGCTTGTAGAATTCGAGAAAAATGAATGAAACGCATAAAAGCAGTCCAATATCACTCATATGTAATGACCATGAGAATTAATATTGTTTTATCACTTCTGATGCTCTGTTCTTTCCTTCTATGTGATTGTGGAAACAATCAGAAAGGCAGAGGACAGAAATCACGGGAGATGATAAGCATCAGGACCCTGGGACTTGCATATCTTGAAGAAAACAAATTGGAAGAAGCAGAAACAGAGTTTCTCAAGCTTATTGATATTGCACCGAAAGAAAAACTTGGATATGCCAACCTGGGATTGACCTACTTGCGAATGGGCAGATATGAGGAAGCAGAAGCCAAGGCCAAACAGGCAATTGAAGTTGATCCGGAGGATCCTGAAGTACGTTTGATCCTGGCAAAAGTTTACCAGATGAACGGCGACACTGAAAGTTCTGTTTCAGAACTTAGAGAGTCCCTTAAATACAACCCGGGGCATACCAAAACACTATATAACCTATCTGAACTTTATGCATCAGGGGCAGATGAAAAGTCCATGAAACAGAGAGAATTCTATACCCTTGAACTTGTTGAAAATGCACCCGGGAACATTGTACCCAGGCTGAACTTAATTGAACTTTTGATCGGAAAGGGAGATTCTGACAGGGCACTTGAACAAATGGAAGAAATAAGTAAACTATTTCCTGAATTTCCGGCGGAAGCGACGGGGTATTACGACCATGCTCTGGGTGCTCTACAATTGGCTGATAATGAGGAAGCTATTACTCCGTTCAGAATATTCCATAATTACATTAAGGTCACCTCACCCTATCAGGCAGGTGTTATGGAATTAAAAGGGCCGGGAGGATCCCTGATAGGATTCCCCGTAATCACTTTCGATCAGAAAGCTGCCACTCAATTTGATGAATGGGTATCTGATCTTGACGTCATCGAATTCACGGATGTAACTATAGTATCAGGGCTGGATAAAATATCAACTTCCAAAACCGCTGATAATCCAGATTTCACAAACCCTGTCCATCTTTCCATTATAGATTACGACGGGGACGGGGATATGGATATCTATTCTGAAAATCACTTGTTCAGGAATGACACGGGCAAATTCACGGATGTTTCAAGCCTTGCCGGAATTCGGCATTCAGAAATTGAATTCTCAGCTGTTTTCGGTGATTATGATAACGATGGATACATTGATCTTTATATTATTAGGGAAGGGACAAATATTTTATTCAGGAATTCCGGGGATGGTACTTTCAGCAATGTTACCGGGGATGCGGGACTTGATCATCCATCGGATGGAAACATGTCCCTGTTCTTTGATGCTGACCATGATGGAGACCTGGATATATTCGAAGGAACAGGATCAGGAAATTTATTCTTTCGAAATAATTCCGATGGCAGTTTCCTGGAACAGGCCGGAAAAATGAACCTGACAGGTGGTAGTGCCATTACAAGAGATGCAGCTTTCGGCGATTTTGATAATGACGGAGATATTGACCTTTTTGTGGCCAATGAGAATGCAGCCAACATTTTCCATTCAAACCAGAGACAGGGAATTTTCCACAACATAACCAGTGAAGTTGGATTGAAAAGTGATGGAAATTCAGGAGCTGTATGCGTTGGAGATTATAACAATGACGGATTCCTGGATCTGTTTGTCACATCGCTTAAAGGAGAGAATCATACACTGTACCGGAACCAGGGTGATGGCAAATTTGAAAATGTGAATCTACCGGATGAGATGTTCTTTGCAATCCAGAATTTAAAAGGGTATGACGCAGAATTCCTGGATTTCGATAATGACGGATTCCTCGACCTTCTGGTAGTTGGCGAATCGAACAACAAAGATGGAAATGGAGTTGTCCTTCTCCACAACGAAGGGGATGGAGATTTTATCGATGCCACTTATCTGCTGCCAGGGGACCTGAAATCAGGGAGGCAGATCGGGATCCTGGATTATAATAGTGACGGGGGATTGGATATTGCCATTGCAGGGATGAATGGTGGAATTCGCCTGCTGCAAAACAAGGGTGGGAATATAAATCACTTTGTTAATCTTAAGCTTGTGGGACTCCGAACGGGCAGTGCAAAAAACAATTATTATGGAATTGGTGCAAAAGTGGAAATCAGGGCCGGAGACCTGTACCAGACAAAAGTGGTTACCCGGCCCGATGTACATTTTGGTATTGGGAAACGACAGAAAGCAGATGTAATACGCATTACATGGACAAACGGAGTTCCCCAAAATATTTTCTTTCCGGATACCGACCAGGACCTGATTGAAAAACAGATATTAAAAGGCTCCTGCCCGTTTTTATATACCTGGAATGGTGCGGAATATGTTTTTGTAAAAGATATTATGTGGAGATCCGCCCTGGGAATGCCGCTTGGGATCATGGGAGGCACCACAAGTTATGGCTTCGCCGATGCATCGGATGACTATATTAAAATACCCGGCGAAAACCTGAAGCCGAAAAACGGGAGGTATTCAATTCAGGTAACATCCGAACTGTGGGAAGCCATTTATATTGACCAGGTCATGTTAGTTGCCGTTGATCACCCAGGGTCCGTTGAGGTATTCGTGGATGAAAAGTTTTCTCCACCACCCTTCCCCGGTTTCCGGGTATACCAGGTCGCAGAAAAACATCTGCCTGTATCGGCAAAAGATAATAAAGGCAACAATATCCTTTCCTTCATTTCAGAAAAGGACGACAAATACCTTTCAAATTTTAAACTCGGCAAATACCAGGGGATCACTGAGATGAGAGATGTTATTCTTGATTTTGGTGAGATTGACCCGGCTGAAAACTTCTATTTATTCCTGGACGGATGGATATTCCCGACCGATGCGAGCATTAATGTTGCCCTGGCCCAATCCGATGCCATCCAGGTCATTCCGCCCATTGTCCAGATTGTTAACAAACAGGGAGAATGGGAAACTGTAATTGAAAGGCTGGGCTTCCCGATGGGCAAAGATAAAATGGTAATTGCTGATCTTTCCGGAAAGTTTCTATCTGAAGATCACCGTATAAGGATCCAAACAAACATGGAAATATACTGGGACCAGATATTCTATTCCGAATGTAATTCAGGGGCTCCGGTTCAATCCTTTGAACTGAGTCCTGTTTCAGCAGACCTCCACTACAGGGGTTTTTCTGATTCGTACAGGAAAGGAGGACGGTACGGACCGCATTGGTTTGATTATTCAAATGTTTCCACCCAGGCAAAATGGATCGACCTTGAGGGGGATTATACCCGATATGGTGGTGTTTTACCTCTTGTTATCGAAATGGATAATAAATATATTATTGCCAACGCAGGCGATGAAATAACTATTGAATTCGGAGATGAAGGATTACCAGAATTATCCGAGGGATGGACAAGGGATTTTATGATACGCAGCGTTGGATGGGTGAAAGATGGAGATATAAATACGGCTCTGGGCCAAACAGTATCACCCCTTCCCCATCACGGGATGAAGGGATATCCTCCCAGTGAACCCAATTTGTATCTCTCAGATTCTGCATTTCAGAATTACCAACATAATTACAACACCAGAAAGGTCACAAGAGATAAGTACTTGAATACAATTATTGATTACCAAACGGATTGATATCAGCAGTCTCAGTGCATCTCTGATTCACAGACTCCGATACCACCCCGGTAATAATTAAACTGAACATTGGGATGATCAGCCAGGAGAGACATAGGTACAGCGCTGTCTATGATCCTCTTACTAATCATAAAGGCTGTCAGTCTCTGTCCGAACGGATTATCATGTGTGCCAGCTTGCCAGATTGAGACTTTCTCCGCTTTCCATGTTTCTACAGGTCCTACAGTTATTGCCTGGGTGGGAATATCAGTTACCACTCCCCCCCCGCTTGTACGGGCGTTTTGCATGCAGGTAACCGGGTGCAGGTCAACCAGTCTTGTGGATAATTGCCTGAATTCCGCCGGTGCAGGAGGTGAGTTTTTATATTTACCTGTCCTTTTTACCGGATCATTAAAAGCCCAGTGTTTGGCATCACCCTGTCCTCCCTGCATAACAATACATTGAATACCGCTATTCCAACTATCAATGTAAGCACTGGTGTCTGCTTTTGGAAAGTGCAGATTGGCCTCAGGCATAGCCAGTTTTTTATCAATCAGATTGAAACACATTTCCCGGTCGGCCTTTTCAAAAGACAGAGGGTGGCTGGCATCCAGTTCCTTTCCGTTAACATACCACTCGTCCATCCCCCAGAAATGCGCATTTGACAAGTTGAGATTCAGTTCATTCACCAGTCGGGCAACTAGCGGCAAATGCTCCGTAGGGCCTATAGGTCCACAAATTCCTGCTGGCTGACTAGATGTTGCCTGTTTCCACGAAGTAATGTATTCGAGGGCTTCTGCCAGATAAAAATCTTCCAGAGTGTCATATATGACAACTTTAAAACCCTCTCGCGATAGTTGTTGCAGGTCTGAAGGGCTGAGCATTGCAGCATCTTTATGGATATCTTCGTTAAGTGTCGTGAAGTCCCACCAGTCCGGGGCTAACATACTTAATTTACGTGGCATAAAATGTTGTTTTACAGGTTAACAATGCAATGATCTCCAAGCAATTCCTTTAGTATATTCTTTTGGGGAAATCCATGGCCGAGGTGTTGTCTGAATCCTTCTGCATAATTTCTATTTATTTCTTGACCTCTTTGCTCGCCAAAACGTTTCATGGAAAGTATATATTCATCCATTTTATGGTGAGTTAATAACCAGTTTCTCTGACTATCATGACAGGCAAGGATTTTCTCCTTTAGTTCTATCTCTGATCTTATATCAATGTACAATCCCGGAATCACAGGATTCCCAAATTTGTCTTTCCCTTCCATTGGATCTGAATAATATAGATAGGGGACCGGTTCAAAATGTTTTTCCGGGATTTCCATATTTTTTATTCCAGTTGCAAAACAGGCAGTTTGCACGAGCATGCTCGTAATCTCATGATCAATCATATAGTCATTCGGACTGGCAGTAATGACAATATCCGGTCTTATCTTTCGGATAATAGCAGTTGTCTTGTTTATGGAGTCACGATCATAAACAATGTATACATCTTCAAAATCCAGGCAATGATACTCGGCACCTAGTAGCCTGGCCGCATCTGCACCTTCTTTCTTTCGGATCCTGCTAATCTTTTCGGAAGAATGAATCGCGGTACCCTTATCTCCTGGAGCCAGGGTAACAACATGAATAGTACAGCCTGCATTTTTCAGCAATGCGAGGGTCCCTGTACATAAAAATTCAGCATCATCGGGGTGGGAGAATATTCCCAGAACAGTTGCCGCCATCAGTCAGTTTCCTTAAACATTTATGACTTTCCCTCTGCTTGCCGAATCATAACATGCCTGCATGATCCTCTGGCTGCGTATTCCAATATCGGAATTTACTGACGGCTCTCTTTTATCAATAATAGCTAAACTAAAATCCTCTATTTCGGCAAGGTAGGTATTCCGTGGTTCTGGCTTCATTATTAATCCATCGCCGACTGATCTTTCCTGACTGGTATCATAGCCGACCTCGTCACCCTCTAAGAATGCAACCATTTCTCCTGCATCACCCTGTCCAATGGTCCCTTTTGCGATGATGCTTCCTTTAGAACCATATAATTCAAGTACATTCTTACTGCTATTGTCGGGGATACAAAAATACGTATCAACTGTGCCCATGGCCCCGTTTTCAAACATCATAGATACTACGGCACTGTCTTCCGATTTATAGGCATGAACATTATTATTGACAAAGCAGTTTACACTTTTAACATTACCGAATAGCATCTCAAGCAGATCAATGCAATGACTTCCCATATCCATCAGGGAGCCACCACCTCCTGTCAAAGGATCCTGCCTCCATGCTCCTTCGATCGGAGGATACCAGCAGGATAACTGAGCCCTTGCATAAACCGGGATACCAATCCTTCCTTGCCGGATAAATCTCTTTGCCAATTCATGCCGGGTATGGAATCTCATCATAAGTCCCGTACCAAGTAAAACTCCATTTTCCTTACATATCCCGGCCATCTCCTCTGCTTCCCGCACAGATAAACCAAGAGGCTTTTCGCATAAAACATGTTTTCCTGCCCTGGCGCAGGTTGTTACCTGTTCAAAGTGGGATTCTACCGGCGAAGCTACATATACGGCTTCAATGTCAGATTCCAAGAGGTCATCTAAACTTTTCGCAGGGTAGGCATTATTTTCCCCTGCAACAGAATTATTCACTTGTTCATTTATATCATAGACTGCAACAAGATGAGCTAATTCAGCAGGAACAATCCCTTCCGGAATTGTCCTTCTGCTCGCGATGCCCCCAGAGCCAATCACACCCCAATTAATTTTTCCTTTTACATCCATATCTAAGATTATTTTGAGTAAGTTAGAATTACTTTTCTGAGAGCGTCTCCAATTTCTTCGCAATTTTCAGGGGTAAAAGTCGGAAATGCAAAGCAGGTGAAAGTATGGTCCTCATGCCAACGGGCGTTTGGAACCTCAACATTTGAGTAATCCACACTCTCAGAATTTGTAAATTCTTTTGATTTAAAAGGGAACCCGCTCCGTCCGAATGAAATATGCTGCTGAAATGCCTGCTCCGTATGGCATTGAGGCCAGAATACCCTCCAGACAGGTGCTCCCTCAGCTACAGCTGCATCAACAAATTCTTTAATATTGCAGCTCATATTCTCAGTGTCAAGGGAAAAAGCCATAGCAAACCAGCCATTTTGGCGTTCTTCTGTATCAATCGGCGAATAGAGAACCTGTGGGAGGTCTTTTATTTTGTCAATAATTATATGAGCATTGCGTTTTCTGGCTGGCATGTTCCAGGTGTCCATTCTATCAAGTTCGGCAATTCCAATGGCTGATTGCATTTCAGTCATTCGGTAATTCCAACCAACCATATTATGAATGTAAGAGAGTTTCTGCTCCAGTTCCAGAAGACTGAGTCTCTGCTTTACATCATACCCATGGTCCCGGAAACTTCTTGCGATCCAGGCGTATTCCTCGTTATCTGTGGTCACCATACCACCCTCACCTCCAGTGGTAAATGTTTTGTTTTGACAGAAACTGCAGGCCGCAATATCACCAAGAGTCCCTGTATTTTTTCCTTTAAAGGATCCGCCAAAGGCCTCGGCGTTATCTTCAATAACAAGTAGTTTATGTTTTTTTGCAAAATCATTGATCTTGTCCATATCACATACATTTCCATAAAGATGGACCGGCATGATGGCTTTTGTCCTGTCATTTACCAGTTTCTCCGCAGATTCAATACTGATACAATGATCATCGCGGTTTACATCGGCAAACCGCGGAATAGCCCCGGCCTGGACGACAGCAAAACTGGATGCAATAAAGGTATAACTTGGTACAATTACTTCATCTCCCGGACCAATCCCCATTGCCGTAAGTCCGACATGTAAAGCAGCCGTACCGGTGGCAACATTTACTGCATATTTGCTTCCCTGCCATTCAGCAAATCTTTTTTCGAATTCCATCCCTTTTGGACCGGTCCAGTAATTTACTTTCCCAGAGCGAAGAACATCCTCTACCGATTTGATAGCGTTTTCATCAAGGTTTGGCCAGCCAATTCTTTTACTGGATGCAGCCTGTGGGCCACCGTTTATTGCTAATTTTTCTGACATAATAATTTGACTTTTTTATTTATTTATTGGTAATAATTAACTCTGGAAGCTAAAATATAATTGTATTAACCGTTAAAAAGTTCGATTAATTGTTCAACTGCTGAATCTGCGAGTTTCTCGCCAGCACCTTCTTCATATCGAGATGTCCCCGGCGTTGTTTCATACCCGGTTATCATTGGCGTAAAACCCTCTGGTCCCTCAGTATAGGAGACTAAGGTTGGGAAATAAGCAGCATAATCGTTTGTTATTCCCATTACTATTGTATTCCTGAAAGGAGAACGGGCTTTAATGTCCAAACCAAATTCGGAAAACATCTCTCCTGGTAGGGCAACAAATGCTACATCCCCTATTCGTATTACCATAACCTCAAGTTTGTCTACCTCATCCTGAGTTTCATGCATTTTTAGCCATTTTACTGCATATTCCTCATCCGGTAAGCCGTCTGGCTGCAGGGGGGGCATGCCCTCCTTATCAATTTTTTTCTTAAGCTTCTTTGCCCAGTTGAGCCGATCCTCAGAAATGGTCATATGTTTTAGTGGTACCATCCTTGCTGAAACTGCAACGGTATCCCCGGAAACGGGTTCCTGGTTATTGATAGCTTCGAGGGCAGCAATTCCAAGCATGTATCCGATGCGCTGACATTCCTGGTAGGTGTCGATAAAACCGACCTCGTAATCTACCTGGGTTACATTCCCGCAACAACCATTTAAAAACATGGGAATATAATCTTCTCCTTTAATTCTTCGAAGAGATTCAGCAATGTATCCCGGATAATCTGCAGAATATAACCAGTTATTCCCTGTAAGGGTAGTGGAATGACATGCGAAGTTGACAAGAACACCTGAAGGTTTGCCTGCCCGCTCCACCGATAGAGTTATCAGCTCAGGATCAATAGGTCCGAGTGGACCCTTAACAAAACCAGGTTCAAGCTTTTCCCAGCACATGTGAGTTGTTCCGTCAATGCATTCCAGCCTCCGGTTAAATGACACCCTATCTTCGGCAGCCCTGCCGGCGTAAAGCTTTGTTGGTGCCAGGTTTTTATTAGCATGAATAACTGCTCCGGCAGCTTTCTTCAGATACTCCTTTGCTTTTGGAGCATCAAGGTCAGATTTTGGTCCACTATGGGTATGCGTCGCATGTACCATGATATTCCCTGGTTTAATATCTGTCTCCCTTGCAATATAATTTCTGAGGAACTCTACCGGTTCACGACTCATCCAGCAAATATCAATGGATAGTATCGCTGCTTTTTCACCCATAGCATTAGTTGCTACAATAGCCCTGGCAAATAGAGAATCATGTACACCACGGGAGGCATAGTCATCTCCACGATAATTCCCGATCATGTCCAGTCCAACTTCAGGAGTATAATCGACTTCGGCTATGCCTATTTGAAGAGAAGATTGATCAGCAGCTTTTTCGTTCATTTTATCAGCAAACTCATGGTTTTATTTTACTAACCGTTAGGCGGCATGTTGCAAAGTCTGTCCGTGAGCGATCCAGTTCATATTTATAGCCCAGGGGCTCAAGCACCCGCCGGTATAGTAAATCGCAATGTTCACAGTAATCCCGGTAGGGTTCTATATGATTATACTCCAGGAGCCGGCCTTTGGATGGACAGGCATGCATGTCGATTGAAAACTCTCCTTTCTCATCGTCCAGTTCCATAGTAAAATCTGCAGCTTCCTCACTCAGGGTTTTGCTCCAGTAGGTCCAGCAACCCTCAATTCCCTGCTCAACCACCAAATCTTTGAGATTTGTTAAAAAAGCATCCGACAGGTATTCCCAGAAACCAAGGACTGCTTTTTTGTCCTCCTTTGCTTCAATAAACTTAAACAGTTCACTGTAGGCCGGAATAAATTCTGTACATGAAATCATAGCTTTCTTTTATAAAATCTTAATTTATATCCTCCATTTTCTTCATTATAATCTACCAGCTCACAATCATAGGCTGTTCTCTTGCATATTTCCCTATTGACAGTTGCAACAGTTTCATTGTATACAGACGAAACCTGGTGACCCCCTGCCTTCATATGCATCACCGCAGGAGATTCAGAGAGATGGACAATCAGTTCCTCATCTGACAAATGCATGTCGAAAACGGCATTCTCAATTTCATATATTTTTTCATAATGCTCCTTTATTGCCGTTAAACCCTTATCCCTCAATGCCTTCTTCAGGGGTGAATAGTATGCACCGGCAAATTGAACCAGGTATTCCCGAACAGCTTCCTTTCCCAAACTGTTATACAGGTAATCTATACCATAATTCAAGGCAGTATGAAAGTCAGGATGATGATAGGGGTTGTCAGAGGCTTTTCGCTTAATGACTTTTTTAGCCATTTGTTTTCTTGGTTATTCCGTCTACCAGCTTTCTGATATAGTCCCCTACACCAATCACGTCTGCCCCGACAACAATAAATCTGTAACCCATATCCATCAGTTCATCAAAATTATCAAGGCTACCGGGTGTACCTGCAAATTTGCCGTGCTTTACTGCAACTTCGGCTACCCGTCTTCTAGCCTCAATCAGTTTAGGATGATTCCACTGCCCGGGTGCACCGATCCCATGACTAAAATCTCCCGGACCAAAGAAAAGCATATCAATTCCATCCAGAGACGCAATTTCATCCAGCTCATCGAGAGGCTCCGGATCTTCAATCTGCACCCCGAGAAATCGCTGCTCATTTGCCTGAGGAAGATAATCATCAAAACCTATGGTCGCGTAACCGGCATCAGCATTACCACCATCGATGGGTCGTCGTCCTATTGGATGGAAACGGGTCATCTTCACCACACTGCGGGCGTCTTCAACGCCCATTACATGCGGTACCAGAATACCCGCCGAATCAAGCTCCATGGGTTTGACAATGTCATTGTAACTTCCCCTGGAAACCCTTGTCATAACATCCATATCATGACTTTTGGCAGCCCATATATGCATCTGAATGGATGACCAGTCCTGAGCCATATGTTCGTTGTCAATCCATACACAATCGTAACCGGCCATTCCGGCAATATCCGTTACCTGGGCATCGAAATGAACATTGAAACAGGTAGCCACTTCTCCGGCTCTTAATTTTTTCAGGACCCTGCTGGGCCTCATCGTTGGCTTATTAAATTCCCCCATAATGAAAGACTTTATTCTTGTGACACTAATAATTTTCTTAGAAAGGCTACAGACCGTACATCCAGTCAAGTGAAACCCTGCTTATATGGCAAACTGCAAGCCCGTTATTCTCTTTTCGGTTTCCCGCGCTGTGAGCAAGCAGTACATGCTCACCCACAAATTCAAATGCAGTATAGCAATACCATCCGTCCGGGTCATCGGCCAGTGTTCTGATCGGGTCCCATGTGACACCATCGTCTTTACTGACGGCGGCATTAAAAGGTGTCCTTAATCCAGCTGTGGCAGGATCTTCTCCCCCGTTATTGTTCCATACCAGCAATAAATCACCCGTAGAGGGTATGCGTTCAATCGTGGCAGGAGAGCGTGGCGAACGGATAATGCTTACTTCTGCCGGAGTCCATGTTTCACCCTGATCAGAGGAGTATGATAAATACTGAAACCCGGAATTGTTACGCATAAACATCATTATCCTTCCGTCTTTCAGGGCAACAACACCAGGCTCCTGCAGCGTCACGCTGTCGGGATTTGCAGGTATTTCACTTGCATTCCAGGTACTTCCATTGTCATCTGAAAATAAGGCTTGAATCACTCCGTGACCGGTCCATTCCATATCCGGTGCAGCATGCTGGGCAACAGGGGCAATCAAACGGCCATTCTCCAATTGGATTACCCTGTCATTATTCAGCACAAAATACCCGATTCTATCAGGAATACACATCATCTCCTCGCTCCAGATCTTCCCCTCATCGGAAGAAATTCTGAGAACAGGTCTGCAGTCGGTGACAGAATTTTTCCTTAAATAGAAGAGTGCAATATCACCGTTGTTTAATCTTAAAAGACTGACACTCATAAGATTTAAGCCTGACTCGTTTGTAAAATATATTACATCCTCATCACTCCAACTTTTACCTCCATCATCAGAGTACCGGCCTGCAAGTAAACCTGATGCGTGGTCTCCGGCCCCACCGGTAAAATGTGAATAGATAAAAAGGATTCGACCGTCCTTTAATGTAATAAAATCTCCCTCCCCATTTCTCGGGTTATCATCCGAGGGATTCAACTCCAATACGGTATGGGAAACAGGAACCTCTTCACCGGAGCTTTTTGTTTTGTTGCCACACGACAGTTGAATCTGTAAAAATAATATCATAATCAATATCGGGATAGTCATGTTTTTGGAATGATTGTTTTTCATAATTGCATAGTCTGGTTAATATTCCTCCATCAGTTCGGTAATAGTCAAGGCAGTGATGGTAAAATGGATGAAGTACCCGGATTTTAATTCTGCCACCTGATCGGGCGAAAATGGAATCCGGCTGTCGGTATGATCATAACTTCTCGGATTCCGTCAATTTTCACAGATGGAAAATATACTCAAATATAAGAAGACTTATGGAGTTACGAACACTTTAATAAAATATTTCTTTGTGGGATAAAAATAATCCTGGCAATCTGGATGAGTCCGAAATAATAATGATAATGATCCAATCTCTGTTCCCTGGATTTGCTAAGAAAACTTCTTAAGAGTGGTATATTCACGGTCAAAATGGCCCACATTCTACACGCTTTCTCATCTTCCATGATTGAATGGCGGCCTCCAAAACGATCATTGACTGCATAGCATCTTCCGCCGAACTTTCTGGGGGCCGTTTACCGGCTATTGCATCAAAAAAAGCCTGGTGTTCCTCTTCATATAATACGTCCCGTTCAAAAACTATTTCCTTCCTGCTAAGCTTTTCCTTATTCCTGTCTCCCAAAAACAACAGATTATTAATCAGGTCATAGTATATCCAGCCATTGTCTCCAAGAATCTCAAAGTGATAGCGGTCAGGATACTGTATATAATTTAAATGAATACTGGCGGTAAGTGGTCCACCATAATCCAGTAACATTGTCATTGAATTAGGATTGGACTTTAATTCCATGTTTCCACCAAAACCTCCCGTAGCATAGACTCCAACAGGATTTTTGCCCAGCATCCAGTATAGTAAATCCGGCTGGTGAACATAGTCCATCAATAAAGCTGCCTCAGTATCCGCCTGGTAACGGGACCTTGAATTTACAAGGGTCCCATACGTACCCACATGGAAATGGGCATATAGAATCTCGCCCAGTTGACCTCTTTCTATAATATCCTTTGTTTCCAGAATACCAGGATGAAAATGGTTCGAAAAACCATAGTCCAGAACCCGGTCGGTGGAGTTTGCGGTCTCCATAACCTGACGGGCAGTTTCAAGCCTGTCTGCCATGGGTTTCTCACAGAGCACATGAGCACCTGCCTTAAGTGCACGAATTGTCTGATCAGTATGCAATTCATGTGGCGAGGCAACCAGTACCATATCCGGCTTAGAATCAAGCATCTTTTCAAAGGAATTATGCCCGGGAAGCGTTCCAATTTCCTTGAATGCCCTATTTAAAGCCACCGGATCCGGATCGCAAAATTCTACCGAAAGACTATCCCTGCCGGTAAGCAGACGGCCATGCCGCATGCCAATAGATCCAGCACCTACTACTACAATTCTTTGTTTAACTGCCATGATGTTAAAGTTATAAAACTATTAATCCCGGAGTCTGAAAATTACTTCAGATTTAAAAGATCTGATTTACGATAAATTCCCCTTAAACAGGGCTGCTGATCAAACATTCAGAAACAATTATACCAGTTTTTTATGTAATTACAGGGTTCTTGTAACATTTGTATCCATGCTTGAACCATTGCTACCTCCAAAAACCAGATTTTCTATCGAATTTTAGTACCTCTTACCCGAATCTATGCATGAAAATCGATTTAAACTCCTATGTCACTGAAAACCAGGATAAAATTCCGGCTTGTATCTTTTCTTATCCCCATTATGGTATGCTGTAATGCATGCCAGGAAGAATCGGACTTTCCAAGCGAGGTAATCAGGCTTGGAACAACCGATTCAGATGCATCCATAAGCATTGGTTTTTCAGGATCTGCAACCGGATCCATTGGGCTTACGATGGAGTGTCAGAAATATACCCGGGGAATCATCTCCCTCTCAGGCCAGTCGAAACTGGATTCCTCGGTAGTGGTTTACAATTATCCTTTCAGAATACTTCGACAGTATTACCCGAATAAACTGGTTAAGGGAGAGCCCCAACAGCTTAACCTTGACTGGAAGCTTTCAAATGCAAGCCTGAAGGTATATCTGGATTCAAAGCTTCAAACAATCCGGCTGGCAGATAGCGATGAACCTGTCTCCATTAATAAAATAACAATAAGGAACACATCTGTTCGGACTGACAGTTCAGATCTAATGGTAAAATTCACCGGATCAGTCTTTGCAGGAGATATATTGTCAGGTGAAAGGGTCCGGATTGTAGCTTTTGGTACTTCAACCACAGCTTACCGGAATACAATAACTGGAGTCTATTCACAAAGGCTTCCTCACAAGCTATCTGAGGCAGGAATTGATAACATTGTTTTCAATGAAGGCATAGGAGGAAGCCACACTGGGCGGCTGAGTGATAATGCCCGGCATAAAATACCACATGCCCTTGACCGTTTTGAGTCCTCCGTACTTTCCAGGGATCCTGATCTTGTGATTATGTGCTTCGGCCTGAACGATTCATGGGTTGATGAAGGGGCGGATCAGTCCCGCCTGTCTCTTATACACATCTGACGCTG
>DRHS01000076.1 GCA_011053095.1 Bacteroides sp. | reverse complement strand
CAATACCGGCATAGATGTTTTGGCCGGTAAAATCTAATTTTTTAATTTGTGCTTGCATAAGCTTGGGTATTAAGGTTAATATTAAGTTTGCTTACCTAATATAATCAATTGCTCCGGCTTATGCTTTTTAAACATAGGATCTGAAACGAGCGGGTTTTACGGACATGCGGATAAATATTCTTTAAGGAATAGGCACTGATTCTACGATAGAGGAGCCACGTTTTCTATATTGCAATGGCTATCGTTTCAGGATTAGGTGTGGAATAATTGGTCAACAGGTGATAAATAATTATTTGACAATCTGCTCAAATGTTTTCAGGAATGTTTCAGGAGTCATCACCGGGAGTGAAGAATTTTTATAATCTTTAATGTTCCGTGTTATTATGATGTTAATTTTACCGTGCTCCCTGGCGGTAAAATATTGTATCGCATCTTCAAAATCTTTAAAGTCAGAGGCAAGGGCTGACTTAACTATATTTTTATCAACATTAAGTATTTCCAACCTTTGTGAAAGATCATTCAAATCAAAGATGACCCTTTTATGAGGAGCACTTTTTGACAACAAATAATACAGGTTGCTAAAACAAAGAGAAGAAACACATCCATTAATTTTATTTTGACCAATAAGATTAAACATCTTGGTTGAATCATCAGAGAAAGGCTTACGATCCTTTAAAAAGTCTATAATAACATCAGTGTCGATAAATATGTTGGTCATTACAGATATTTTTCGGATAAACGGTCTGTAAGTTCCTTTTTATAATTAAAATCTTCAGGCAGTTTATAAGAACCACGCAGTCGCTTAACCCAGGAGATTAATTCATTTTCATCGGCTGCTGACTTGCTGGTGATTACTTTAAAAAAGTTTTCAACGAGGTCAGAAAGGCTTCTCCCTTTGCTTTTTGCGTAAACCTTAGCCTTTTCTGCCAGATCCTTATCTACGTTTAATGTGAGTTTTGAGTCCATTGTTACGTGTATTATTCAACACAAAGATACGTAAATTTTTGAATAAATTTGTTGATGAGTACCTGTTCGAGCATCTCCGGATCAGCCTGAATAACCAGTGCACAGTCATCCTGGTATTTGAATGCAATGCCCTTTCCCCTAAGAACTTCCTCGAAAAGTTTCTCCATCTTTGAAAAGAGCTCAACGACCGGGAGAGCTTTCATCTTCAATGGAGGAAGGGTGGTAAGCTTTTTATACCGGTTATCGAAGCTTACCAGTGCCTTAGATCTTTCCTCAATAATACCGGCACTCTGGACCGCATCTTCCAGGTCTACCTGCTTCATGATTTCGGCCGGTTTGCTGCTGATTCCCTTAATCAGTTTTTTCCGGATGGCGAGTGTAAGCGTAATGATCGGGGTCATGGAGTTCATTATTTCATCATGGATTTTCGCTCTTGCGGGAGGAGTGGCCCTTTTGATTTCCATGCTGACAATCAGTGTACAGATCTACAGGGCCGCCAGGCAAAATCCTGTAAACGCCCTCAGGTACGAATAAGTACCACCATGGAATTTTATTCCTGCATTAGGGACTTTTTTCTCATCAATGCCTCGACATAGTAATAGTCGGCGTAGATGATGGGAACATCAACCTCAGAGTCTTTATTCATATTCCCGGTGCTGTGATCCAGTAGAAAAGGCCATGAATGATCACCGCTGAGCCTGTAATCCGATGAGAGTGAAGTAAGGATTTGGTCGGCAGCCATCATTAATTCTGCTTTTTTATCCATGCTAAATCCTGCCAGTTCATACAATGCTGAGGCGGTGATGGCAGCTGCGGAGACATCCCTGGGGATATCAGGCTTCCCAGGTGCATCATAATCCCAGTACGGTACTTTGTCCTCGGGCAAATTTGGATGATCAAGAATGAATTCAGCAATTTTAATAGCCTGTTGGAGAAATTCTTCACGTCCTGTTTCCCTGTAGCTCATAGTATAGCCATACAACCCCCATGCCTGTCCCCTTGCCCAGGCTGACTCATGCGCAAATCCCTGGTGGGTGTTTTTTTTGACCACCTCGCCGCTGATTGTGTCATAGGAGACTACATGGAAGGAACTATGGTCATCCCGGAAATGATTTCTAAGGGTTGTTTCAGCATGTTTGATTGCAACTTCATAATAGACAGGATCACCGGTTTCCTTGGTTGCCCAGAACAATAGTTCAATGTTCATCATATTGTCAATAATTACGGGGTAATCCCATTTATCCGTATTATGGTCCCATGAGCGAATACATCCAATAGTGGGATTGAACCGTGTTATCAGGGTTTTGGCGCTCTGAATAAGAATATCCCTGTAATCTTCATTCCCGGTCAGCCGGTATCCGTTACCAAAACTGCAGCCCATCTTGAATCCCGTATCATGTGTTCCCCCGTTATACATTTCCTGCTCAAGGTTCATGCTGAAATGGTGAGCAGCATCCTTCCACTGTTCTTCACCGGTGCTTTCATAAATATACCAGAGCATGCCCGGCCAGAATCCACTGGTCCAATCCTGGGAGCGAACGAGACGTACTGATCCGTCCTCCATAGTTCTGGGATTTAAAATTGTATCTCCAAGCCATTTCAATGACTTCTCCAGCTGTTCACCAGCCAGGTCCAATTGAAGAGATGGGTCAATTGTCTTCTTTTCATTATCCGAACATGATGAGATAAGGATAAGTGTACCTGTAAGAAGGCCGATTAATACTTTCTTCATAAGGTATATTTATTTGGTATAGATCTTAACATTCCTAATAAGGCATGATCCCAGTTCGCCAGCAGTTCCGCGTATCCGGAAGGAAAAATGTCCCTCTCCAAGAGGATCGGAATCCGTTGTTTCAATGATTTTTTCACCGTTTATGGCCAGCCAGATCCTGTCCTTTTCCACGCCGACATCAATATGATAATATATGCCTGGGTGCATGTACCATGTTTCTGCCTCCACAAGTGGGTTATTACCATTATCAGGGTAGCGGTTAATAAACGGGAATCGGTTATGCGGGGCGTCACGAAAAGCGATCATATAGAATTTTGCAGATTCCCTGATAACACTCAAACTTCCAACAAATTCAGAATCCAGGGATAGTCCCCCGGAAGGTTCATTCTGGAGCGACATCATTGCCACAAGGACTCCCGCCCCCTGGAGGGTCATAACATCATAGGATACGACCACTTCATTTCCGTATTTTTTGGGACTCGTAAGCATGACTCCTAATGAGCCTTCAGTCTCGCCAAGATATATCTGCTGGCCTGAACGGGTGATGCGGCCATGTCCATACAGATCCCAATTTAAAAGATCATCAGCGCTGATTTCCTGAACATCATAAGAATCAGCAATAAAGGATGAGCGCCCATCCTTATCCTGTGTCCTTGCAACAGCAATGCTTAGAATGCATAGGACTACTATTAAAAAATACCTTGTTTTCATTATTTATCAATTTTTCGCTAAATTATAATTTTTAATCTAACCAGAGCACAGGCTGCCTTAAGAATAGCTTCTAATACCATACAATAAGATGAATAAAACCATTTTAACATTCAGCCTTCTGGCCCTTATCCTGACGGGATGTAAATCTGAAGATCGGGACCCTGCAAACAAACCTAATGTTCTGCTTATTCTTGTGGACGATCTTCGTCCTGAACTGAACTGCTACGGGGCCGGGCACATCATCTCCCCCAACATAGATGCCCTGGCTTCAGAATCTGTGCTTTTTACCCGGGCTTATACCCAGCAGGCCGTATGTGCACCATCCAGGAATACGCTGATGACGGGGATGAGACCGGATGGTCTCGGGATTCACGACCTGGCTACTTTTTTCAGGACCAATGTACCTGATGTTGTGACCCTGCCCCAGTATTTTATTAAGAATGGATATCAGGCAGAAGGAATGGGCAAGATCTATCATACAAGTCACGGCAACCGGAATGACAGCCTTTCATGGACTGCTCCTCACTGGAACCCAGGCAGGATAATAAACCAGAGAGAACCCATAGTGAGAGGTGATACAACAAGATTACATACCAGTGTACCACTAATTAATGGTAAAAAAATACCCTGGTTCAGATTCAAAATGCCCGAGCAACTTCATACTGACGCCATGACCATAACCTATGCTATGGATCGAATGGAGGCTTTGCAGGATACTTCATTTTTCCTGGCTGTGGGACTCGTCAAACCTCACCTTCCTTTTGTTGCCCCGTCGAAATACTGGGATATGTACGATGTTTCCTCCATCAAAGTACCTGCACCTGACAAACCGGATCATTATCCGTCATTCGCATTTTCAAACTGGGGGGAACTACGGAAATATCATGATATACCTGCTGAAGGCTTACTCGATCAGGATGATGCTGTAAACATGATCCACGGGTATTATGCATGTGTAAGTTTCATAGATGCACAGGTAGGTCGAATAATTAGCAGATTGAAGGAGCTTGGTTTGTACGAGAATACAATCATTGTTCTTTGGGGTGACCACGGATGGAAGCTCGGTGAATACGGGGCTTGGTGCAAGCACACAAATTATGAACTGGATACAAGGATCCCCCTGATGGTGAAGCTGCCCGGAAACAACAAAGGAGAAGGCTGGCATTCGAATGCAATTGTCGAAACCGTAGATATCTATCCTACCTTATGTGAACTTGCGGGACTTAATCTGCCTGAACATCTTCAGGGATCAAGCTTCCGGGCGATTCTTGATAAAACTGTCTCCAAATGGGATGATGTGGCATTCAGCCAGTATCCCAGATCTGCTTTAATCAATGGCAAGCAGGAAAAGCTAATGGGCTATAGCATGCGAACCCCTGAATACAGGTTTACACAATGGATAAACCGGGATACGGGAGAAATTGTGGATACTGAATTATATGATCATACCGTGGATGCACCTGAGATGGTTAACCTGGCCTCACTTGCAGAGTACCAGGAACTTGTAACATTGCTTGAGAACAAAATGAATGAGGAATATGAGAAGGAACATAAGAAAAAATTTCCGGGAACCTGACTTTATTTATCTGATCTAAAAAGCTTTCCGGAGTCATTACAGCAATTGTGCTTTTTCTGAAATCCCTAACATTGCGCGTGAGAATTACATCAATTTCATTGGTATTTACAGCAGCATAGTTCTGTAATGCATCTTCGAAGTCCTTAAATCCGGAATTTAAAGCATGTAAGACAATCTCCTCATCCATTGGAATCACGCTAAATATCCTCAATAATTGATTTAGCTTATCAATAACCTTAGTATGCTGGGCCCTCTGTTGAAGTATATAATATACATTGGAGCAGATTACCGGTGTAATGAAACCCGCCATCTTTCCTGATTCAAATAAGGTGAATAGCCGGGTGGCATGATCAGAATAATTAACAGTGCTGTCCATGTCTTCATACAGTTGAGATTTTGTTTGGTATTATTAGGTAAATGAAATACTAATATAGGTATATTTAACTCCTGGTTATTTAGTATTCAAATTGAAATCAATCATGAAAAAACATCTGATATTAATTCTCCTTGTAACAATCGCAGCAGGTTTTCTAGCCTCGTGCACCAGTAAAAGCGAGTCCCCTGACACCCGCCCCAACATCATCCTGATACTTGCCGATGATATGGGCTGGTCAGACTTGGGTTGTTACGGATCAGAGGTTTCCACACCAAACCTGGACGGACTTGCAAAGCAGGGTATGCGTTTTACCAATTTTTACAATACATCCAAATGCTTCCCGTCAAGAGCCTGTCTGCTTACCGGAGTTTACGCACAGCAAAACGGATATGCAAGAAATTTTTCCGGTCCAATAACAAATGCAGTCACACTGGGGGAGGTTTTAGGGGAAGCCGGATATCGCACCCTGTTTTCAGGAAAGCATCATGGACTGGAAAATCCTTATGACCGGGGATTTGATCGGTATTACGGTCTGAAGGAAGGAGCCTGCAATCATTTTAATCCCGGACTTCAACGGGAAGGGGAACCAGCCCCGGCCAGAAAAGGCAGAGCAAGGCCATGGTGTTTCGACAGCATAATGATCGAGCCATATACGCCGGTGGAAAAGGACTTCTATACAACCGATTATTTCACAAAGCATGCTCTGGGATGGTTGGAGGAATACAAGAATGAACAAAAACCATTTTTTCTATACCTTGCCTATACCGTACCCCATGATCCCCTTATGGCCTGGAAAGAAGACATCGATAAATACCGTGGCAGATATGATGTAGGGTATGAGGAAATAAGGGCCCGGCGCTATGCGAAGCAGCTTGAAATGGGACTCATAGATGAATCACACATCCTTTCAGAGCCAACACACGTTCCATGGGCGGATCTTCCGGATGATATCCAAAAAGAAGAGGCGCAAAAGATGGAAGTCTATTCTGCTATGACTGACCGGCTGGACCAGAACATAGGAAAGATACTGGAGAAGTTAAAGGAGACAGGGGACATTGAAAATACTCTGATCATATTTGTTTCAGACAACGGGGCATCTGCCGAGATGGTGCGCCTCAAGACTGACGATGATAATGCTGAGATCGGAACCATGGGCAGGTGGGTTTCACTGGGAGGAGACTGGGCCAATGTAAGCAATACCCCATATCGCTACTATAAGAACAATAGTTTTGAAGGGGGAATCAAGACCCCCCTGATCGCATACTGGCCCGGTAAGATTGAACCCGGAAGTTTCAGCGCATTCCCAGGACATTTTATTGATTTTATGCCTACAGTGGTAGAAATCTCAGGGGCATCATATCCTGAAAGCAATATGGGCAATCCGGTTGTCCCCATGCAGGGACAGAGCCTGATTCCCGCATTTAAGGGTACATCAAGCGAGCGTGAAAAAACCCTTTTCTGGGAATGGAAAGCCGGGAAAGCTATGCGCAAAGGCGATTGGAAGATTGTAAAACTTACCCTGGAACAGGACTGGGAACTTTACAACCTGGCAGAGGATCCTACGGAGACTACAAACCTGTCCACCGATAATCCGGACCTGGTTACCGAACTTGGCGACCTTTACATGAAGTGGTATTCACAATTCGGTGAATGATTCAGGCTTACAGGTTTTCTTCCTTTAGCTTTTCAGAGATAAAAATCTTGATCACACTTTGTCGGGTAATCCCGAGGCGCTTTGAGACCTGATCCAATTGGTTAACCATCCATACAGGAAAATCGACGCTGACCCGCCGGGGTTGCAAACCGGGACGGGAAGCTTCGGCCAGATCAAGATATACAGTTAAATCCTCAGCAGAATCAAACTTTTCGTCAAACTCAGAAGCTTTTATATAATTCTTTTTCATCATTTCCAGATTTACGTACAGAAATTATCCTGATAGCGTTCTTTCGCTTTGTTATTACAGCAGACCAACAATTCTTATCAAGCATTGCTATTAGAATAAACCTTGTTTCGTCCACCCATCTTGCAGGAATTTCAAGCCTGTTTGGATCATCCCAAAGTTGTAATGCCGTTTCAAAATCTATCCCATGTTTGGTTTTATTCGATCTGCTTTTCTTTTCATCGAATTCGAACATATCACCCAATTATTGGTACTAAATTAACCCTTTTTTAATTAATTATTGATATTTTTTTACATTTTTAAAATGACTATATTTAAGATCTGAAAGTATTAATATAAGGACTACTACCATGGTAAATGACAGTATAATAGATATCAAGGAACTTGGATTTCAGTGGAAAACAAATAATCCCTTCTTGTTTTGTGTGCATCATAAGGATGCGTATCCGAAAGGAAACGGTAAAATGGGACCGGATGCTTCCCTCCTTGCGGGACGAAAGATTGGAAATGATTTTGAGGTCAAGGATGGCTGGAGAATGTATCACGGGCAAGAAATACCCGGGTTCCCCCAGCACCCCCACCGGGGCTTCGAAACGGTTACTGTTGTTCTTGAGGGACTTGCGGATCATGCAGACTCCCTTGGTGCATCCGGGCGCTATGGCAATGGCGATGTGCAATGGATGACCGCCGGCGAGGGTATACAGCATTGCGAAATGTTTCCCCTGCTTAATGACGACAGGGACAATCCCCTTGAACTCTTCCAGATCTGGCTCAACCTCCCGGCAAAGGATAAATTCGTTGAGCCTTACTATAAGATGTTGTGGAAGGAGGACATACCGATTATTCAGGAGAAAGATGATGCAGGCAAGACAACCGAGGTCAAAATAATTGCAGGAGCTATCGGAGATGTAAAGGCGGTCGCTCCCACCCCGGATTCCTGGGCAGCCAAAGCTGAAAATGATGTAGCCATTTGGCTGATTAAAATGGAAGCAGGGGCTGAATGGAATATTCCACCTGCCTCCGGGGATATCCTTCGTTCCCTGTATTTCTACCGGGGCTCCGGGATTAAAGTTGCCGGCAAGGAAGTACCATCCTATAAAGCCATTGATATCCGGCCTGATCATAAAGTAAAACTGGAAAGCGGCAATGAAGATAGTTATGTGCTTCTGCTGCAGGGACGCCCCATCAATGAAAAGGCAGTGCAGCATGGTCCTTTCGTGATGAATTCGGAAGCCGAGATTCGGCAGGCTTTCGAGGATTACAGGCGAACCCAGTTCGGGGGATGGCCCTGGGATGATGCCGCAGTAGCTCATGACAAGGGAATGGGACGATTTGCAAAATATGCAGATGGCAAGGAAGAAATCCGATAAGCAGAACAATGCAGTCCCGGCTAAAATTATACCTTTGCATCCTCAGAATTGAATAAAACCCTTTACAATGACAAAAGCAGAAATACACACCGGAAAAGGTGTGATGAAAGTTGATTTTTATGACAACGATGCCCCCGGCACAGTTGAAAATTTCGTCAAACTTTCAAAGGACGGTTTTTACGATGGACTCAATTTTCACCGTGTGATCCCTGATTTCGTTATCCAGGGAGGCTGTCCCGAAGGAACAGGCGTGGGCGGACCCGGCTACAACATCAAATGTGAACTGGACGGGGAGAACCAGTACCATGACAAAGGCGTTCTTTCTATGGCCCATGCCGGAAGGGAGACAGGAGGATCACAGTTCTTTGTCTGTCATTCCCGCAGCAACACAAGTCACCTGGACCGGCAGCATACATGCTTTGGAAAGGTTGTTGAGGGACTCGAAGTGATCGATGAGATCAGCCAGGGAGATAAGATTGAGAAGATTGTGATTATTGAGGATTAACCAGGTTGAGAAAATATTTTCCCGCATACTGCTTTCTGATCCTTTCAGTACTGTTCTTAAGCTGGGGCTGGAAGGGACACCGCCTGATAGGGACCAACACTATGCTTTTCCTGAATGAAGAAATGTCACAGTTCAGCCATTGGCCGGAATTACTGTCTGCACATGCTTCGGACGCAGACTACAGAAAGGGAAGTGATCCTGATGAGGGACCCAGGCATTATCTTGATATTGATAATTACCCCGAATTCGACTCCACCGGCAGAATACCCTCAACCCTTGATTCAATCTATTTGATTCACCACCCAAACTTTGTCGAAGACCAGGGATACCTGCCCTGGGCAACCGAAACAACATATGATTCACTAAAGGCCTGCTTTCAGCGGGGGGACTGGGACAAAGCAGTGCTCGTTGCTGCTGACCTCGGGCATTACGTTGGTGATGCGCACATGCCTCTCCACATTACCCGTAACTACAATGGTAAGTTTACCGGTAATGATGGCATTCATTCAAGGTATGAGTCCGATATGATAGAAGCTTTTTCTGATAAGATAATATCTATGACCGCCAAATTCGGTAAACGCATTAATCTGTAATGGTTTACAATCGGTCGATATTCGATTTTCATTCAAAATAAGCAATTCTGGGTGTTTTTTGCACTGTTTTTTATCAGTTCTTGGAGATTTCGTGAGCAAAACATGACAAAGTATAGAGTTAAAATGATATATTTGGTCTCTATAATCTATACTTTATCAAATGAAAGACGACTCCTTGACCAAAAACATCCTTGGATGCTACACGGCTGAAAACAAGATTTGTACGTTTGAGCGTATGTTTTCTTTATGCAATTGCAGCGAAGCGACATTACGCCGCCGGATACACCAAATCAAGTTATTGGTTTCCTATAACCACAACTCCAAGTTCTATACTTTATCAAGTTTTGCAGATTTCGATAAGTTTGGCATTTGGGCATGGCAAGAGGTGCTATTTTCCCGCCACGGGAGCCTGTCCACCACGTGCAGGATACT
>DRHS01000075.1 GCA_011053095.1 Bacteroides sp. | reverse complement strand
TTGGCAGAAATAGAATTCTATGGTCCCAGGAGTCAATGCATTCGCTATCCTTTCATCGATAGGCACACCGCTGTGGGCCCACCCGTTCTTTAATTCTTTATCATCGTGGTCAGGCCAATCATCCCTTAATCCGTTTCCATCAATCTCACCTGGCCCTGTCAGAGCGATATTTTTCTGATTCCAGGCGTAAATCAAAGGCGAAAAATTATAAATCCATGTGCCTTCCCATCTCACCGGCACACGCCCCTGGTGCTTCTCATCACCAACTAGATAACCATCCCGGTTCCAGTAAAAATCCAGTTTAGCCCCTTGTTGAAGATGGAGGTTTACGTTTGACAACAAGTGAATCGGCCCTTCCATCCGGTACGTGCCTTTGGGAACCACAACCCTGCCTCCGCCGGCTCTGTGGCAGGCTTCCACGGCCTTTTTGAACGCCAGGTAATTGTTACCTGAACCGTCGCTCTCTGCCCCGTAATCTGTAACGCAGAAATCGCGGTCGGGAAATCTCGGTGGAGTTAGGACAGCCAGGATTCCGGGTACTTTCGCCCAACCCCCTTCAAACTCACTGCTCTTGCCCAGTTCGATCACTAAACTCCCATGTTCAAGTGTGTCAAGTGGCTTGCCGACATCCAGATAACCAGATTTGTAGAATTGCAGGGTGTCCTTTGCCGAGGTGTCCAATCCGAATGTATAATCCGAAATGGAAGGTTTGGCCAGTACCGTTTTCCGGGATGCTCCGAAATCCTGTGTAATGATTTTCACGACATCATCTTCACCGGTCCTGCCAGATAACCGTGTGGCCGCGCGGACAATCGTGAACTTACCCCGCTCATCTGTTGTGTCCTTGAGTTGATGTGCGGTTAAAGAAACCTCTACGCCCTGCAGGGGTGCACCCGATTTTATGTCCAGGACTGTACCGGAAAGATTAATTTCCTGGGCTGTGATCAGACTGCACAGGCTTAGAACCGGAAGTAATAATTTAATTTTTGGGGCAATCTGAAATTTCATAGCAACCACTATATCGTTAATATTCAAGAATAATTAAACAATAAACTTATTACCACACACTGGAAAAAGCAAGTGAAAGTAAAACTAATATTCCAAATGGAGACAGTTCTTCGTATCACAACGTGTATTAGCCTCCTAAACAGCAGGACAATTTCAAAAATCCATAGGTCAAATCGACAGATATAAGACGGAAGTGAGTTAATAATTAGAAACCCCTGCAAGTTTTTACCTTACAGGGGTTTCTTTTTATTATAGCGGTGACGACGAGACTCGAACTCGCGACCTCCGGCGTGACAGGCCGGCATTCTAACCAACTGAACTACGCCACCGTGCTTTCGCGATGCAAAAATAAACTATTTTTTGATTTTGCAAAACACTGTTCAGTAAATATTTGATCATAGCTTCATTTTCCTGCCAGTTTGTAATGCCGGGTCCCTTAGTTTCGTTAAATTAGTCTTGCATAGATTTGTAAAAAGTAATATCATGAAATACCGAAAATTAGGAAAGACCGGATTCGAAATATCCACTCTCTCGCTTGGCACATGGCAGGTAGGAGGGAAGTGGGGCTCTGAATTTGATCATAAGAATGCAGATCGAATTTTAAACCAGGCAATCGACAAGGGAATTAATTTCATTGATACCGCCGATGTGTACGGGGATGGTGAAAGCGAAAAAGCAGTTGGCAGGCTGGTAAAGAGCCGGTCCGAGAGAATATATGTAGCCACAAAGTGTGGCCGGAAAATAAATCCGCATATAAATGAATCATATACTACGGCTTCTCTGAGGAAGTTTGTTGAGGATAGCCTGAAAAACATGAAGCTTGATACTCTTGACCTGGTTCAGCTTCACTGTCCACCTTTTCAGGTATATTACCGGCCTGAAATATTTGAACTTTTTGACCGCCTGAAGGAGGAGGGTAAGGTCCTGAACCTGGGTGTAAGTGTTGAAAGGGTTGAAGAGGCAATAAAGGCGATCGAATTTGAAAATGTTTCCACCGTTCAGATAATCTTCAATATGTTCAGGCAGAGACCGGCCGAAAGATTTTTTCGACAGGCATGTAAAAATGATGTAGGGATAATTGTAAGGGTTCCTCTTGCAAGTGGTCTGTTGACCGGTACCTACAAAAAAGACACGAAATTTGAAGATGCCGATCACAGGAATTTTAACAGGGATGGGAAATTTTTCGATAAGGGGGAAACTTTTTCGGGGATCGATTATGAAACGGGACTGAAGGCTGTGGGGAAATTGAAAAAGGTTTTCCCGGGATATAAAAATCTGGCACCTCTGGCATTGAAGTGGATTCTTATGCAGAAGGAGGTCAGCAGTGTTATTCCCGGAGCATCCAGACCTGAACAGCTTATTTCAAATCTGTCTGCTGATGATATTCCCGATCTGACTGAATATGAAATGTATGAGGTTGATGAGATCTATCGGGAATTCATTAAATCTTCAGTTCATCAGCTCTGGTAAAGATCACATCCATATTGCATTGTGAAAATTCCCTGATTTTATCACCCATGTTGGCATTGATACTTTCCTCAGCAGGATTGATAAAGAGGGAAAACCAGTCTTTTACTTCGGATTTATCCAAACCACTCCCTTTTTCTTTCTCCAAGGCTATCGAGAGTCTCATTTGCAATATTTACATCATCCACTACCTGCCAGTCAAACATTCCTACACAGATAAAATCAGCGCCGTTTTCAAAGGCATAGCGGAATCCGTCTTCAGGCTTTATTGCACCACCTGCAAGGACCTTAAACGCAATCCATGGAATTTTCTTTTTCTGCATGAATTCAATTGTTTTCTCGGGAAAAAGGCAGAACATGTTGTCATGGAATTCATTATGATCTGAAGATCGCTCTCCGTCTACAGAGAAGGGTATACGGTTTTCACGTGGGTGTGCCGACCAGTATTTATCATGGTGAAATGTTTTCATATAAAAGTCAACTTCAATACCTGCTTCGTCGCATGCCATTAAGGCCTGTACAGAATGTGCACCGAGTCCGGCGGGATACCCCTGGCTCTTTATGTGATCTACACAACCGGCAATTACATCAATCTCTCCATCACGGACCCTCCAGTCGCAACAATTCCCCTGGATCTGTATAAAGTCAACGCCCAGATCGATAACCTTATTAACATGGCTGAGAAGGTCATCCCTTGTCGGATGCACCTGGCTCATGGTTTGAAGGTTACTGCCAAATATGCGTTTATACTTATTGATCAGGTCAAGCTGGGTATGAGTAATGTTTATGGTATTTATGCCAGCTTTCTCTGCAAGTGCAAGTGTTTCGAAAACCTTTTTTTCAGTGTTGTATGCCTTAAAAAGTTTACTCACGTATCGCAGATCACGCGAGTGGGACCAACCACCAATCAGGTTTCCCCCGGCAAATATCCGGCTAACCTCCTTGTCCAGGATTTTTCCTTTTGGTATGGGTGCTTTAAGGTCTTTCAGACTAATATTGGGGACTTTAATTGTTGCACCTGAAACTGCATTGATTGAGTTCCAATGATATTTTCTGGTTGCACCCCAGGCGAATGCTCCAAGTACAGGTACCATAGCAAGATACCTTAGAATTTCACGCCGGGCCAGTGACTCTGCGTTCTTATCCGGTTCAGATTTCAATTTCTCCGGTACCGGTACTGAAGATTTTTTTACCCTGCCTTTATTAAGCATTAATAACCTGTCAATACCAAAATGTAATCCACTTGGAAAAACGGCCAGAATACCCAGGGCTACGATCTCGATAAGAGTTTTGTTAATAAACAGGTAGTGACCCTCTACAGGTAAGCCAAAATCAGCCCCGATGAAGGGAGGATTAGCTAAATAATAGAGTCCCAGTAATACCATTCCCGCAATTGATGAGTAGCGGGCAAGAAGTCCTATTAATAACAGGAAACCAATCAGAATTAATCCCCAGACATTGATCAGGTCAACCACATTTAATGCGGCTTCATTTCGAGCGATAGCCTGGAATAATCCGGAAAAGATCCACCTTGAGTTCAGAAGGTAGGCTTCTGAACTCCAACCCGGGATCAATATTTTGGCAACACCTTCATAGAGTAGGTGCCAGCCTATGAATATGCGGAGAAGGACAAGGAAAACAGTCTGAGATTTGCTCTGCAATTGAACCCCGAACTCATTCATGTTCCAGCATATTTAATATTATAAGATTTTCTTCAGCGCATCAAGAATTCTGTCTACACTCTCCGGACGGCATGTTTCACCCATCAGTCCGATCCTCCATACTTTTCCTGCCATGGGACCCAGTCCCGCTCCAATTTCAATCTTGAATTCATCCCTGAGACGGCTGCGTACCTCAGCTTCATATACACCATCGGGGACCACAACAGCATTCAGCATAGGCAACCGGCAGGAGGGATCCACAAATAACTGTAGTCCCAAATCCTCCAGTCCCTCAACAAGTATTTCGTGATTCTTCTGATGCCTGACAAAGGCCGGTTCTAGTCCCTCTTCAAGAAGATTGTACAGGCTCTGATGCAGGGCATAGATCATATTAATCGGGGCAGTATGGTGATAAGCACGTTTCTGACCCTCCCAGTATTTAACGATCATACTCAGGTCAAGATACCAGTTTGGCACCTTTGATTTTCTGCTGGTCAAAGCTTCCACCGCCCGTTTTGAGACGGATACGGGGGAGATTCCCGGGGGACAGGAAAGACATTTCTGAGTACCACTATAAATAATGTCAATGTCCCATTTATCAACATCAACCATCATTCCTCCCAGGCTTGTAACGGCATCAACCAGGAATAGCGCATCGCTTTCTTTCACCAGTTTGCCAACCTCCTGTACAGGATTTGCTACTCCGGTTGAAGTCTCGGCATGAACCATGGATACGATTTTATATTCACGGTTATCAAGCCTGTCTTTTACCCGGTCAACAATCACAGGTGTGCCCCATTCGAATTCCAGGCTGTCAACTTCTGCTCCCAGTCTCTCCGCCACATCCTTTTGCCGCATACCGAATACACCATTGATCAGGATCAGTACAGGGTCTCCCTTCTCAATAAAATTTACAAAACTGGTCTCCATACCTGCTGATCCGGTCCCCGACATTGGCAGGGTTAATTTATTCTGTGTTTTGAATACCTGCTGCAGTTGTACTTTAACTGCATCCATGATTCGGATGAAATATGGGTCAAGATGTCCAAGGGTGGAGACAGACATTGCCCTGTACACTGAATCATGCACAGAAGAGGGCCCCGGGCCCATTAACAAAACTTCCTCTACATCATTCAGTAAATTCTGATTGGTGCTCATTATTATTAGACTTATTTTAGATTTAGACTCCCAATTCCCATCTTCTGAAATACAGTCCCTGTCTTACGATGGGCAGGCATTTATATTCAATTGCGGCCATTTCATCTTCGCTTAAGGGTGAGAATTCAGATGCGATTTTTACGTTTTCTTCGATCTGGGCAACATCATCAACTCCAATGATGGTGGTCGAAACCGGGAGTGTCATATTATACTGTAATGCCTCTTTAATGGTCAGGGCCCCAGGTTTTGTCGTTGCCAATCTTGACGGCTGCTCATCAATTGGTGGTGGGGTCCAGGTAGATAGCATTCTTCCCCTGGTAGCCACCTTCATGGAAATGATCCCAATACCCTTTTTCTGAGCCTCGGGGAGCAGATAATTTTTAAAGCTGAGATAATGTACATCTGCACCGTTTACTGCCATAAGGATTGTGTCAAAATCAAATCTGTCCATACATTGCTTAAGGACAATCGGTTCGTAATGCCCGGTAATGCCAAGGCACCTTACCATTCCCTCAGATTTGGCTTTTTCAAAAGCCTTGATGGCTCCGTCATCTGCAAATATCTGGTCAACATCTTCCTGGGTCTTGACATTGTGCAACTGCCATGTATCGAGGTGATCAGTCTGAAGGTTTGTTAAACTTTCCTCAAGCAGTTGCATGGATTCATCATAGGATCTGCGATGTGATTTGGTTGAAAGCCAGGTCTCATTCCTTCTGGTTTTCATAACCCGGCCTATGTTTTTTTGACTGAGTCCTCTTCCATAAGATGCGGCAGTATCAATGTAATTAACTCCAAGATCGAGTGCGCGGTTAATTATCTTTTCAGAAAGATTTTCCCGTCCTTCTGTTTCAATTGTAGCCTGTCCTCCAAGGCTGAGGATACCAACCTTATACCCTGTTTTGCCCAATGCATTGGTTGGCATGGCGCCAAAAGTTTTGGGATTGAAGGGATGCTTTCCTTCGGGCTGATCCGGAGTAGTTGAAGCCTTGGCGTTAGCCGGTTTGGAAACCATGGCAATTCCTGCAGTAGCTGCCATGCTGGTTCCAAGAAATTGTCTGCGGTTGAAATTTCTTTTTGGTTTCATACTTCAAATTATTTAATTAGTGTATCAATATATGGAAAAAACACGGTGCAAGCAATGGTATACAGTGTTTTCGATCAGGAAAAGAATGAAAAGTGGACGCTTCCGTATTTCCTCAATTCCAGAAAACTTGAATTGGCAGAAAAGGAATTTGATCTTCCATGTTCCAGAATGAACCAGGCGCCTTCTTCAAGTATTCCAGATTCAAATACAGTATCCGGAATATCAGATACACTGTCCAGATCGTAGGGGGGATCGGCAAAAACAATATCATACCGACTGACACAATTATTAATATATCTGATTGCATGGGAATGAATGATCCTCACATTGTCAGCCATCAGTCCATCAGCTGTTCGCTGCAGGAAACGGGATGTTCTGGCATCTGCCTCGACCATATCAACATTGCCCGCTCCCCTTGAGGCAAATTCAAAGCCGATGCTTCCTGTACCGGCGAAAAGATCGAGTACAGCGAGTCCCTCAAAATCCCAGGTATTTGCCAGTATATTAAAAAGTCCTTCCCTGGCAAAGTCAGTTGTGGGCCTGGCTCTGAAGGAAGATGGCACCAGGATTCGCTTTCCTTTATATTTTCCCCCAATTATGCGCAATGATAGATCCTTAACAGGTTCAAAAGGGAATGATCCTGGATTTTATGAAAGGATGCGGGGTAATGGAAATTTCCCGGAGCGCGCTGAAAGGATAATTTTCTGATGTATCTTTTTAACATGGAAGGTTGTTCAGAGAATTTATCTATATCGCCGGACAGTAATACCGGAGTCGTTTCCTGATCCAGTTCCATTTTATCAAATACAAACAACACAAAATAAAGGAGATCTTCATCACTCCTGTACTTGAAGTTATTATGATACAAAAGTTTCTTATTTTCAGTTACTATAATATCAAACTGTCCCTCAGTAAAATTAATTCCTGCAAGTTTTCCAACAGGATTATCAATCGAGATTATTGCATCAATAAATGGTGTTGCCTGGTGAAAAAACTGGACATTCAGCCAGCGCTTCAGACAAAGGCCGGCAATTTCTGAATGGATGGGAAAAACCAGATATGCTTCAGCCTGCTTGAGATAATTATAATGCAATTCATCCAGGTCATTAAGTACATGGTTGAATTCGAAATAAAGCCTTAGTTGCTCCCTGTCAAAGAGTGCCGTTGGCAACAGAGTTGACCTGGTTTCATTGTAAATGCATGATACTCCATTGTAAGTCCTCTGAAGAAAAGGATCAATGTCAAGGATGTTTTGAATCTCATCGTAAAGCCTGTCCGGGTTAGAAACAGTTTCAAACTGGTACCTTTTTAATCCAATGTACTTTAGATCTTCCGGCTCGAGGATGGCAAATAAAAATCCATCCAGGCAAACCTGGATGGACAGGTGGTAAAATTGAGTCTTATTTAAGTCAAGAGTTTCATCAAGCAGCTCAAATAGTAGCCTGCCGGAGGATTTACTCCCAGTTCCCTGCATTATTGGTTGTTTCTTCCAGGGAGCCAACTCTTAATCCTGGGTAACCTGTAATCGTCTCCCTTATTTCTTTATAATTAATAACCAGCTGACGATTAAGTTTAGCCAGTAAAATATCGTAGTGCACCTTTGCTTCGAATACCCTGACAGGCACTTTAGAAGTAGTTTGCAGAACACCTGCTCCCAGTTCGAATTCAAGCCCATCAGTGAAGGGAACATACCTCAGGGAGTCAATATGGTAATTCTTGGGAAAAAGTGAGTCCTTTACACTCAGTCTTACTGTGTCACGTGATATCAGACCATCCTTAAGGGCCTGCCTTTCTGCCTTAATTCTGCCAAGCTCTTCAATCAGTGAATCAGGAACCGAACCAATGGCCTTGACAACCCTGAAGGAATCAGTCTTGACGAAGAAGATCAATGTGTCAAAGTCACCTGTGAATGTTTTGTATTCAGCCTTGTAAGCGAGTTGGGCTTTTCGAATATCTTTTAAGCGCTGTATGGTAGCTGCTTCTATTCTGTCTTTTTCCTTATTGAAGAGAATGGGCTTATTTATACTTTTCCAGAGTAAGTATCCCAGAACTATTATTGCTACCAATAAGGCAACCTGAATAACTGTTTTCATTTTGCAGGAAATATTTGATTAAGTTCGGATCAAAATTAATATAAAAAATTAAATTTAAAATTGAATTCAATTAATTCTTACGACCTGTGCTGAAAAACCATATTGCTGATCTGTTAAAGGAAAACCTGGGACACGAACCCACCAGGTCCCAGGAGAAATTGATCAGGCTCCTTGCTGGATTTATTTCGCCGGGGAATGATATGGAAATTCTAATGGTAAATGGATATGCAGGGACAGGTAAGACTACTCTGGTCCGCTCCGTGGTTCGGACCCTGGACAATTTCAAACAGAAATATATGCTGCTTGCACCTACAGGCAGGGCTGCAAAAGTATTATCAGCTTATACTGGAAAATCGGCATACACAGTGCATAAAAAAATTTACCGGCAGAAAACGGCTAAGGATGGGATAGGAGTATTTGCACTCGACAGGAACCTTGTTCCAAACACCCTGTTTGTAGTGGATGAAGCCTCGATGATCTCTAATCAGGAGCAGGAGATGAAGATATTCGGTTCAGGTAAATTACTTGATGACCTAATCGAATTTGTTTACAGCAAAGAGGGATGCAAACTGATTCTTCTTGGTGATACCGCTCAGCTTCCTCCTGTGGGACTTGATGTGAGTCCTGCATTAGACTCAACTGTCCTCGCTTCTTACAATATGACCGTTCATAAGGGTTCCCTTGATGATGTGGTCAGACAGGCAGAGGGTTCAGGGATACTGATTAATGCCACGGGTCTGAGGCAGGGAGCAGTCAAAGGCTCAAAAAAATGGCCACGATTCAATGAGGATGATTTCGAAGACGTCGGGCGTATAAGTGGAAACGAACTTATCGAAGAGATTACGGTTGCTTATGACCGCCACGGAAGATCCAATACCATAATTATTACCCGCTCCAATAAAAGAGCTAACCAGTACAATGAAGGAATACGTAATACAATCCTTTTCAGGGAGGAAGAGATTGAGAAGGAAGATATGCTGATGGTGGTCCGAAATAATTATTACTGGACTCAGGATGAGCACAATATGGATTTTATTGCAAATGGAGACATCGCCGAGATCCTTGAAATCAAGGACATGCAGGAAAGATACGGCTTCCGCTTCGCAGATGTCGTCCTTAGTTTTCCAGATTACAAGGACAAAGAACTGGAAGTCAAAATCATGCTTGATACTCTTTCACTGGAATCCGCATCCCTGGGATTTGAAGAAAACAGGCGGCTCTACTTTAGTATCCTTGATGACTATCCTGAAATTAAAAACAAGAAGAAAAAATTCGAGATGATCAGGGAACATCCTTTTTACAATGCCCTTCAGGTGAAATTTGCTTACGCCGTGACCTGTCATAAAGCACAAGGGGGACAGTGGGAAAATGTATTTGTTGACCAGGGATACGTAAACGAGGATATGATTGACAGGGAATACTATCGCTGGCTGTATACTGCAGTTTCACGTGCTACGAAGAAATTATTTCTCGTAAATTTCGGTGACAGGTTCTTTGAAGATCAATGATCCGGGGCAAGCTTCTCAATCTATTGACAGGAATTAGATTTTAATGCCCATTACCAAAATGTCATCAATTTGATCATGATCTCCTTTCCACTCCTCTATTTTAGCATTCAAAGTATCTTTTTGTTCCTCCATTGATAAATGATTTATATCAAGTAAAAGTTTCTTAAAGTTTTTTGTCATAAACTTTTTAGATCCGGTTACATCCATTTGATCAACATAGCCATCGGAAAATGCATAAATAATATCATCTTTCTTCAGATCTACTTCCTGATTCGTAAAACTGGGTGATTCTTTAATATGAAAACCTACAGGCATCCTGTCACCCTTAAAATGGAGTAATTCTTTATTTCTTACCAGATAAAATGGATTATAGGCACCGGCATATTGCATTGAACGGCTATCAAAATCAAACATCATAATTGCCATATCCATTCCATCCTTTACCAGTTCTGAATTATCCGGCAGATCCTCATCTTTAACATTCATTTCATGCCCAAGCGACTTTTTTACATCTTCTCGCAGAAGATTTAAAACCTTTGCGGCCGATATATCATCTTTATCTGTAAATAGTTTATTTAAGAGCGATATGCCTAACATGCTCATGAAAGCACCAGGGACACCATGACCTGTACAATCTGCTACTACAACAACCGTTTTGTTTTGAATTTTTGTTATCCAGTAATAGTCTCCGCTTACAATATCGCGGGGTTTAAACAGGATGAAATTCTCTGGTAGCAGGTTGGAGATAGTTTCCTGGGTAGGTAATACAGCATTTTGAATTCGCTGAGCGTAATTGATACTATCGCTAATTTCCTTGCTTTTCTCACTTACCTGTTTGTTTCTCTCAATAAGTTCGTTCATCCGTTGCTCGTTAAGCAAAAAGGTAAATTCAACCCAACTTTTATATTTACTCGTCCATTCCTGAATTTTAGATTTTGGAATCAATATTAAGACCAGATCTTCATTGGATATAGCCGTTCCATTTTCAATCCCCGGACAATACACAGAGGTTATGGAGATAATGCAACTTTGCATCTCATTTATATCATAAATAAGCACTTCCTGACCATAAATATCGTAGCGAACAGTACGCATTGAACCTTTAATAACCAGTGGTATAAAAGAAACATCATCTGTTGATTTTGCAAGAATTACCTCTCCTTTAAATTCTGCAATTGGCATAGTTTTTATTTCTTCAACAAGTTCATCCTCCAACAAGTTGTACAACCTGTCAAGATGGCTTTTATACTTGGTTCCGATTTGTGTATCAGTCTCCATTATTAATATATTAAGATATGATGTTTACCTCAGGTTTCATTTTGTTGAGATAAATTGTAAATACTTCAAATTCTGCTGAAAATGCCCTTGCAACAGACCCGTGGTTTTCAGGTCTTCAAGGTCCTCCTTCTTAGAGGGATTTGTCCAATATAGTCAATATATGGATAATGACCATATCTTAGTTTAGAACTTATTGAGAGAAAATTTCCGATGTCAATCCCTGAGGAAGGTATGAATGCAACATAGTAGTATTAAGATAAATACGTGACCTTCATTAATTCATTCCGATATTAATTATTCACCTATAATCTTAACCAGTACCCGCTTTCTTCTCATTCCGTCGAATTCACCGTAGAAGATCTGTTCCCAGGGACCAAAATCCATCCGACCATCGGTAACAGCAACAACAACCTCCCTTCCCATAATGGTTCTTTTAAGATGAGCATCAGCATTGTCTTCATAACCGTTATGCTGATACTGGGAATGTGGTTTTTCAGGTGCAAGCTTTTCCAGCCATACCTCAAAATCATGATGCAGTCCGGATTCATCGTCATTGATAAAGACGGAAGCACTGATGTCCGTTATCGGTTCTAATCATATTTATTCTGAAAAGAAATTTTTCAATTACATAATCCAGAAAATCTATCGCACTGATTTGATTGTGTTTTTTATAAACCTTCAATGCTCTGATTCTGGTTGCGTCATCGATTGCAGTATACTGATATCGTTTTATTCGTTGCCCTCCCTTGCTTTTTAAAGAAAGAAATTTAACATCCATTTGCATGTGATGACCAGGAGTTTGCTTTTCATACAGTATCAGTTTTGGGCCAGGAGATCGTCTTTTAGTGTTTGCCGGCAGGCGACTGATGCCATTCCTTTTTAATATCCGGTAAACACTGCTTTCAGAGGTTTGAATATCATGAAAACGTTTTAGGTATAAATAGATCCGCTCAGGTCCAAAATGATATTTTTTTCTCAGATAAAGAAATTTCTCTTCGATGTGTTTAGGGGTTCTTAATCTTGGATTTTCAGGGCATGGTTTACTGTTTATTAAACCTATTTCTCCGTACAACTTGTACTTCTCGATCCATACATAAAAAATGGATCTGGAGATGCCATAATACCTGCACGCCTTTTTTACATTACCAATTTGCTTCGTATAGTTAATAACACTTAGTTTTCGTTTAATATCTCGCTTTTCGTCTACTTTCATTATAACACTTTTAATAGCTAATTTACTAACTACAAAGTGTCAACCGAAGTCCGAATTATTTTAGTCCTGGAAGAACTCAAAGGAACGGTATCGATGGATAGCAGCGGCTTTGCTCGAGATAGAGATGAAAATGAGAAAAGTCAGTAACTTTAGGAAACTGGATAAAATGCAAAAAACCATAAAAGAAGAAATTCAAAAACGAACCTCTCAGCAAGGAATTTCAACTAGAAATGGGACATGATCTGGTTTTTAACTTATTCTTTGTGTTTTTAACTTAATTCTTTGTATTTTTAATCTAGAAAGTGATGTTTTTTAGTTTTAACACCTTGAATATAAGTAAAACATATCACTTTTTTTCATTTCTATTTTGCATTTTTAAGTATAAATTAAAACGCCCCCCGCTTCGACTTTTCGGAGTGGACTCAACTAAAACTTTAAAGTATGAAAAACCTGAGAAAAATGATGGTAGTAGGATTGTTTGCTACCGTAACTTTGCTTTCCTCGTGTGTCGAGAACGAGGTGGCACCTGAAGTCACAGAACTTCGAATGGCCCAAGTGGAAATGGTCCAGGCCAAGACCGCTTACCAGAATTTGCTAAATGAAAGAGAGACAATTGCCAACACACTTGCTCAATCAAGGGCAACATTTCAGGCCGCAATGTTTGACCTTGACCTACAAAATGCTACTGCTCAACTAGCAGTTACTCTTATGCAATATGATGCTGCCTTATTGCAGGCAGAGGCAAATGTAGAATTGGCTGAAATACAGCTGCAACAAGCAATAGACGATCTTGCCATGTTCCTGAACACTGCAGGGCTTGAAAAAGCAGCTCAGTACCTTGACATGTATAGTGATGAAATGGGGGATTACTATGGTGTTCTCTATGATATACTTGGGCAGGAAGTTGCAATTGCCAGTATGGAAGCTCTATATGCCCAGAATGATTATGTGCTGATTGCAGAAATCTTCCAGAGAGATCTTGACCTCAATACTCATGAATTATCTGTATGGGAAGCAGTTCTGACTTCACTTGAAGTTGTAGCTGCTGATCCAACAGCCGTTGAGGCTGAGATTGCTACTGCCCTTGCATATCTGCAGGAAGTTAGTAATGACAATGCTGCTCTTGAAACAGCACAAGTCAAAGACGAACTTGAGAATGTTGCTCCGGCTTTTGATGCATGGACGGAAGCAATTGGTGGTGACTCATATTTTGATGAACAAGAGTTCGATGGTATTGTTCCTTCATATCTTGAAGCTATGGACAATGTTAAACTGTTTAACGAAGAAATAGCCGATTGGAATGATGAATTGACTGGTTACACCGACGATGGTGTAATTTTAGCTGCTATTCTTGTAATTGACGAGGCAGCCCTGACCAGCGCAATTACCAATTACAATGATAAAAAAGCACTCTCTGATGCAACTCTGGCTGCTTTACGGACAGCTGATGCTAATTATAACGATGCCTGGATAGCATTTGAAGTTGCAACAGATGACCATGATGTTGATAATAACGCATTGGTTGCTGCTCAGGCCGCTTTAACTGCTGCAGAGAACGCTTTAACTGCTGCAGAAACCGATGTTGCCACTGCTGAGTCTGATCTTGATGATGCAGAAGATGACTTTGATGCTGCTGAAATTGATTTACAGCAGGCAAAAGATGATAAAGTAGCAAATGAACCAGGCCTACTGGCTAATGTAACTGCTGAAGAGGCTAACGTACTAGCTGCTGAAGGGACACTGACTGCTGCTGAAGCTGCTTATGCTGCTGACCCGACAGTTCCAAATCTACAGGCGGTGCATAACGCAGAAACAGCTCTGGAAATTACTGAAGATAACTTAGCAGATGCTGAGGAAGCACTGGCTCAACTGGATATTGATATTGCTGATGAGCAGGCTGATTTAACTGATGCAACTAATGCAAAAACTGAGGCCTCATTAGCTCTATCTGCTGCAAAAACTATTGAAGCAAATGCCAAGGCTGCTGTAACTGCTGCTGAAGTTGCTTTTGATACTGAGGTTACCAACATGGTAACAAGTGATGCAACCTTACAAACATTCGCTGATCCTTTAAACGCTGCTGATGACGCTGCTGATGACGCGGAGACAACAAATGATGCAGCTCAGACTGTGACAGGTGATGCAGAAGATTTGATGGACGATATGCAGGCATTGGTGGATGGTACTAATGAGGACATAGAAGACAATGATGCTGATATCGCTGAAGTAACTGAAGATATTGCAGGAAAACAAGAAGAGGTTGCTTATAATACAGGTGTAATGACCAGTCTGCAAACTGCATATGATGCAGTTGATCTTGTTGCTCTGGAAGCTGCTTATGATGTTGCCGAAATGGCAAATGGTGATCTGTCGGATGCTATTGATGCAAATTACGACATCATGGAAGCTCAGGAGTACCTCCTTGACGCCCTTTTGGGTGAATTAGATTCTCTTGATGAGATAATAGGAGATGTTGAATCGGATATCGATGATCTGAAAGAGAGCATCAACGACCTCGAAAGAGCTCTTGAGGACAATGTGATTGATGATGATGAATTTACTGCACAGATAGCTGCCGAAAATGAAGAGCTTGCCAGATTAACAAATCTTAGAGATGCTTATTTGAAGCTGGCTGACGAATACTGGGCACTTTATGTAGCCGAATCAGGATCTTAAGCCTTCCTTAGGATATGGAGATTTGTTAGAATACATATCTCCAGCTTAAATAAAATTGTAATTACATCCTAAAGAAAGAAAATTATGAAAAAACATCTAATATTAATCCTGGCTTTATTGGCGAGCATCAGTATTTCAACTTATGCTCAGGAAGAAGGAGGGTTTGGAGCCAAGGCAGGAGATTTTACCGGTTCCATACTATTTGGGAGAGGTAATTTCCTGGATGCACCAAACGTTCCTAATGCCCCGGGAATAAACTACAACTGGACTGTGTCGGGACAGGCTCCTATAGCCCAAACCATTAGGGGAAACTACAATGACGTTGCCAATATGGTGGGCTTTGAGACGAGCTTTTTTATTACTGACAGGATAGCAGTTACCCTTAGTGGAGGGGCTATTCTGCCGCAAACTCCCGGCATGCAAAATGTACAGTTTTTTTACCAGTACGAAGATGAAATCTATACAGGTAACGATCCTACAAGCAGTAATGCATCCTGGATCCCTCATTATGGATCGGTAGAACAAGTAAATGATATAGAAACCAATGTAAATCTTGGGGCAGTATATTATTTTCCATCTTCAAGATTCAAAAGGGTATTTCCATACGTGGGAGTTAACTTCAACTATTATTATTCCATGAGGCAAGAATATGATCCTTCTGTATACTTTAATCAATCAGCCTCTACCCCTGGTACAGGAGGCACAGGAGTACTTGTTTATGATATCGGTGTCCGTACTGCGGCCATTCAGGGAATGGGTGGACAGGCAGTTGCAGGATTTGATGTCTATGTGGTTCCTGGAGTATATGTTGGTCTGTCAACCAGACCGGTATCATATCTGTATACCTGGAATGACAAGATTCCTGCCCCAGGGATGGAGTCATTACAAGCTGAATCTCATACCTTTTCATTCTTTACTCAAACCTTCTTTAAGGCAGGCATTATTATAGGAGGTTTCGGTGGAGGAGAATAATAATTAATTTTATGTTATAAAAAAGAGGCTGTCTCAAAAGGGGCAGCCTTTTTTTTAGGTATCTCTGGTGATAAACAATGGGTGATTGTTAATTAAAAAGGGGGATGCCTCCTCCTCCAACAACCTCGATTTTAGTAACTTCAGAACTCCTGAGCTGGTAACGTAAAAATAGGCATTTCCGGAGGAATGCTCGCAAAGAGAAAATGCGGTATCTTTGGGGGTATGCAACTAAACTTACCAATATTCCCCAGAGAAGCACGGCTGGTCAACAACAACCTTGGTGTCTATGAGAAAGATGACCTTGTTCAGTATATTGTCAATGGTGCTCCGGTCTATTCCCATACCAAGGATGATATAAACGCCTTCAGGTTCATTACCAGCAACTTTATTCACCAGGGTACATGCCGGAAGGTTGATATCCAGAACTTTTTCGGAGTCAGTGAAGACAGCGTCTACCGTTATTACAAGAAATTTCTGGAAAAAGGTGAACAGGGTTTCTTTGGTGACGATGCCCGCCATGGCACGGCCCATAAGATAACAGGTGCTCGTCGTGTTTGTATCCAACAGAAGCTTGACACGGGACAGAGCGTTAATAGTATCGCCAAGGAAGAAGGCGTTCGGGAGTCTGCCATCCGCTATGCAGTTAAGAAGGGGTATTTAAAAAAAAAGTGAGTTAACTTCCACCCAGGAAGAAGAAGGCACACCTGGTGAGCGAGACCATGCAGACCGCACAGCGCCTATGGGAGAGGCTACCACCCGGTTTGTAGAACGTACATTATGTCCTCTTGGCAAAGGCTCGCACGCTACTCCGGAGTTCGAAGAGAACAAGTCTTTATGTGGTGCCGGTATCTTATTCATGTTGCCATCTCTATTGGCCCAAGGATTGTTAAAGGCCAAAGAAGTGTTCCGCTTGCCTTCATCCCATTATTACGGACTGGAATCTGTGGTTCTGACATTGGCTTTTATGGCCCTTGCAAGAATAAAGAACCCGGAACAGCTAAAACAATGTAAGCCGGGGGAGATCGGCCG
>DRHS01000074.1 GCA_011053095.1 Bacteroides sp. | reverse complement strand
TATTATTGCTCATCGTAAAAGAGGTCTTACGCCTGACCGTCCAAGCATTCGTGGCACATCACAAAACCCGGATGTGTATTTCCAGGGAAGAGAAACTGTTAATAAATATTATGATGCAACTCCTGGTATCGTTCAGAAGGCAATGGATAAGTTTGCTGGCATAATCGGCCGTCAATATAAATTATTTGATTATCTGGGCGATCCGGATGCAGAAAGTATTGTTGTAGTTATGGGTTCTGCTGCTGAAGTGGCACTGAACACAGTTAATGTACTTAATGCTAGGGGAGAAAAACTTGGAATCGTTCTTGTGCGACTTTACAGACCGTTTCACATAGATGCATTTGCTGAGAGTTTACCATCAAGTGTAAAATCAATCGCCGTTCTTGACCGTACCAAGGAACCCGGCGCAATTGGAGAACCATTATATCTTGACGTCAGGACTGCTATTGGTGAGATGATGGAAAAGGGTATATCTAAATTTAAAAAATATCCAAAAATCGTAGGTGGACGTTACGGTCTGGGTTCAAAAGATTTTACGCCGGCAATGGTAAAGGCCGTCTTTGACAATCTCTCACAGGACAAACCAAAAAATCATTTCACAATAGGTATTAATGATGATGTTTGTGGTACCAGTCTTAAATATGATGAGTCTTTTGATATAGGAGAACAAGGTGAATTCCGCTCTCTGTTTTACGGTTTAGGTGCTGATGGTACAGTTGGAGCAAATAAGAATACCATTAAAATTATCGGGAAGGAAACGGATAATTATTCACAGGCATATTTCGTGTATGATTCGAAGAAATCAGGCGCAACTACAGTATCTCACCTTCGTTTCGGAAAGGACAGAATACACAAACCATATCTCATTACAAAGGCAAACTTCATTGCATGTCACAATCCTTCATTTCCAGAGAAAATAGAGATGCTTTCAAAAGCAGAGGAGGGTGCGACATTCCTTCTTACCACATCTCACAATAAAGATGAGGTGTGGGATATGTTGCCCGTTGAAGTACAGGAGCAGCTTATATCTAAGAAGATGAAATTCTATATTATTGATGCCATCTCACTTGCTGAAGAGATTGGTCTTGGTGCAAGGATAAATATGATCATGCAAACAGCCTTTTTTGTTATTTCAGGAATCATTCCTAAAGAGGACGCCGTTAAATCAATAAAGACTGAGATCAAAAAGACCTATATGAGGAAGGGTGAAGAAATAGTCAATTTAAACTATAAGGCTGTAGATAAGGCATTGCAGAATATTGTCGAGGTACCAGTTCCTGATAAGGCTACCAGTAAGATAAGGATGCGTGACCCTGTGCCAAAGGATGCGCCTGAATTTGTTAAGAATGTAACAGCCAAAATGCTGGCCAACAACGGAGATTCTCTCCCTGTATCAGCTATACCTGCCGATGGCACATGGCCGACTGCAACCACTCAATATGAGAAACGAAATATCGGCGTTAATATACCCATATGGGAACCTGATGCCTGCATTCAGTGCGGTCAGTGTTCGTTTGTTTGTCCGCATGCAACCATAAGGGTAAAGGCGTATGATCCATCACAACTAAAGGATGCTCCTTCCACATTTAAATCCATTGATGCTACGGGTAAAGATCTTAAAGGGCTTAAGTTTACTGTACAGGTGGCCCCTGAGGACTGTACCGGCTGCGCTTCGTGTGTATTTAATTGTCCGGGACAGAAAAAGGACGCTGATGGGAATAAGATTGAAGGCGTTAAGGCCATAAATATGAAGCCTCAGGAACCTTTGCGCCAGGCGGAAGCAAAGAATTATGATTTCTTTCTCGATCTTCCGGAAACTGATAGATCGAGGTTCAGGGTTACAAATGTTAAGGGAAGCCAGTTCGTAAAACCGCTTTTCGAGTACAATGGCGCATGTTTAGGTTGCGGGGAGACGCCTTATATAAAATTACTTACACAGCTGTTTGGTGACCGTTTGATTATTGCTAACGCAACGGGTTGCAGCTCTATCTACGGTGGAAATCTACCAACAACCCCTTACACAAAAAGGGCTGATGGCAGGGGGCCTGCATGGTCAAATTCTTTATTTGAAGATACAGCCGAGTTTGGTCTTGGTATGAGACAAACAATGGATAAGTTTCATGCTCAGGCAATGGAATTGATGGACCGGCTTGCCTCAGACTCTTCGTATGCAGATCTAAAAGATTTATTCGATTCGATTAAGAATGCAGATCAATCGACACAAGAGGGTATTGAGGAACAAAGGGGTCGTGTTGAAGAACTGAAAAGAAGATTATCTACAAATGGTTCAACAGAAGCAAAGAACCTGCTATCCCTTGCCGATTATGTCGTTAAAAAATGTGTATGGGCTATTGGGGGAGATGGTTGGGGTTATGATATTGGTTATGGGGGAGTGGATCATGTACTGGCAACAGGAGAAAATATGAAATTGTTGATTCTGGATACGGAGGTCTATTCAAATACAGGCGGTCAGATGTCCAAGGCAACACCCTTAGGGGCAGTTGCCCAGTTTGCGGCTGGTGGAAAGAGAACTCCCAAGAAGAATATTGGCATGATAATGTCAACCTACGGTAATGTGTACGTTGCCCAGGTGGCCTTTGGCGCAAACCAGGCTCAGACACTTAAGGCATTCTTAGAAGCTGATGCATACAACGGTCCTGCGCTGATAATTGCCTATTCGACATGCATTGCACATGGCATGGATATGAGTAAGGGAATAGAAGCCCAGAAAAAAGCCGTGGCAAGTGGCTACTGGCCACTCTATCGGTATAATCCGGAGCTCGAAGCCCAGGGCAAGAATCCCCTGGTTATCAATAGCAAGGATCCTTCGATCCCATTTGAGGAATATGCCTATCGTGAAAACCGCTATAAGGCATTGAGGACAAGCAATCCAGAGGCTGCAAAAGCACTTATGAAACAAGCAGAGGCAGACATAATGAGAAGATGGAAATTACTCAAGTATATGGCTGCCTGGAATCCTGAGGAGTAAGGTTTGTTTAAACTTGTTTAACCGCGCCATTTGGGTGTGGTATAGGGGTGGTTTAAGCCCTGTGGAGTAATGTTTTCCATAGTTCTGGTACACTTTGTAGCGTTGTTGCCAGATTCATCCTATAGAATTGCGATGGCTTTTTACTCCACAGAGCGAATCCACCTTTATCCGTAGCAAGAAACATTATTCATATACAATTA
>DRHS01000073.1 GCA_011053095.1 Bacteroides sp. | reverse complement strand
GTGTTGTAATTGTTAATCCGGACTACAACATATATGCAGATACCCTGAGATACCATACAGAAACCGAGGTGGCCCATTTCCTTGGTCCGACCGAGATCATTTCCCCGGATAATTATATCTACTGTGAGAACGGCTGGTACGATACAAAGAATAACATATCCCAATTCAATGAAAATGCCTACCTGGAGAGTAAGGGACAATACCTGAGTGGAGACAGTCTTTACTACCAGCGGGATCTTGGCCTGGGCAAGGCCTTTGAAAAAGTAGAACTTTATGATTCGGCCAGCGATGTAATCCTGAGGGGTAAATATGCCCTGTATTTTGAAGAGCCTGAATACGCAATGCTGACAGATAGTGCCGTACTCGTGCAAATCTCAGATGGAGACAGCCTCTTTGTACATGCAGATACCCTCACATCCATTACCACGATCGACTCTACGGGTGAATATAAGATCTTTAGCGCCTATTATAAAGTCAAAATTTTCAGCAAAGATATTCAGGGCAAGTGTGATTCCCTGAGTTATCTGGAGCGTGATTCCGTTTTTCAGCTTATTGGTGAACCTGTGATCTGGTCACAGAGTTACCAGTTAACAGCTACACAGATAGATCTCCACATGGCATACGATGAACCTGATTTTATAGACCTTACCAGTTCCTCCCTCATTATTTCAAGAGATGATTCCATACGTTATACACAGATTAAGGGGAGAAATATGAAGGGCTACTTCAAGGACAGCCAGCTCTCAAGGATTGATGTCAACGGCAACGGTCAGACCCTGTATTTTGCCAGGGATGAAACTCAGCTGATAGGTGTGAATAAAGCAGAAAGCAGCAATATTATAATATATATGAAAGATGGGGAGCTTGACAGGATTAATATGGTCAAATCTCCATCTGCCGTACTTTACCCGCCTGGTCATTTGTCGAAAGAAGAATTGTATCTGAGTGGATTTATCTGGCTAGATGAGCACAGGCCGTGGAAAATGGAAGATATTTTTAAATGGAAAAAATAAAAGGGGCTTGAGGCCCCTTTTTATTTAGTATTCATCTTCATTAAAAAAGAAATCGTCTTTACTTGGGTAGTCCGGCCAGATGTCCTCAATGCTTTCGTAGATCTCACCTTCATCCTCAATTTCCTGCAAATTCTCAATTACCTCGAGCGGTGCACCGGAACGGATACCGAAATCAATTAATTCATCTTTGGTCGCTGGCCAAGGCGCATCTTCAAGTTTAGAAGCTAACTCTAACGTCCAGTACATATTGCGAGAACTTTAAAACAATGTCAAATTTTTTAGGTTATCCCTAAATTTCGTGCAAATATAAAAAAATTTATATACTACGATTCAGGTTCCCAAAGATTTTCTTCAATATTAAAATCTTTAGCGATTTTTCGCGAGAGGGTAAATAAATAATCAGACAGGCGATTAAGGTATTTAACAATCAAAGCAGTTTGTTCTGAGTCCTTGATAAACCCTGAGGAATATCGTTCAGCCCGACGGCAGCAAGTCCGTGCCAGATGGCAATAACTAACAAGGGGATGTCCACCGGGCAGGATAAAGGATGTCAGGGCCTTCAGTTCTGCATCCATCTTATCAATTAACTCTTCAAGCGATACGATATCTGACTCCTTTATTTCCGGAAGCTGAACGCTGCCATCAGTTCTCTCGTTTGCCAGGATACTGGAACCCACCATAAGACGGTCCTGAATTTTTAAAAGTTGCTCTCGTAAATCATTGCTATTCAGAATGTCACGAAGAAGTCCTATCCATGAGATAAGCTCATCCATGGTCCCGTATGCTTCCAGGCGCGGATGGTCCTTGGGTACAAGATTCCCACCCAGCAGGGAGGTCATACCCCTGTCCCCTGCTTTTGTGTAGATCTTCATTAGTAATTATTTATGATTTTTTCGGTTTAGCCGGAACCTCATTAAGCCTGTCGTATTCCACCTCACCGTCAATCAGACGCACAACTCTTCTGGCCCGAAGGGCAATATCCCGTTCGTGTGTAACCACGATAATGGTATTTCCTGCCTTATGAATATCATCAAACAGATCCATAATATCCAGAGAAGTTTTTGAGTCCAGATTTCCGGTTGGTTCGTCTGCAAGTACAATTGACGGCTTGTTCACAAGTGCCCTGGCTACGGCAACCCTTTGTCTCTGTCCTCCAGAAAGTTCATTGGGTTTATGTGTGATCCGATCTGTCAACTGAACATCCTCAAGTACTTCTTTAGCCCTTTCGATTCGTTCATTCTTTGCATAACCGGCATAGATCAGTGGAAGCGTTACATTCTCAAGGGCTGTATACCGGGGAAGAAGATTAAAGGTCTGAAAAATAAATCCAATCTCGTTATTCCTTATATCAGCCAGCTGGTCATCCTCAAGCTTACTCACGTCATTTGAATTGAGGACATACTTACCGGATGTAGGAGTATCAAGGCATCCAATGAGATTCATCAGGGTGGATTTTCCTGAACCGGAGGGACCCATAATGGCAACATACTCATTTCTCTTTATATCCAGGGATATAGATCTGAGTGCACGCACGATGTGTGTTCCTACCTTATAATTCTTAACGATCTTTGAGAGTTCAATGATATTATCCATGGTCTCTGTAAAATATGTACGAATTTAAACATATAAACGAAACCGGGATCAGAATATTTCTAAAAATTGATAATAAAATGGTCTCTTTGAACTCGGTAGCCTGTAAAGATTATTCCCGTGTTATAAAGTTGCAGGCTTAGTGAAATCTCATCGCGTTCTATAAGCTTATTCCATGCCCTGTACATATCGGTGGACCAGTGAATATCATCCAGCACGATTATTTTCTTTGAATTTCCTGAACCAATAATCATATCACAGTACTCCTGCATCCTTTCACCTCGATGGTCCCCGTCCAGGAATACTAATAATTCTCCTGGGGAATGGCTCAAAACAACCGGTAACCAGCTTCTGAATTCATCTGAGTGAACCTCGATGTTTTCAATTCCAAGCTTGCGTATATTCTCCTCTGCCAGGGCAGCAATTTCAGGGGACCCTTCGCAGGTCAGGATGCTTGTTGTGGGACATGCCATTCCCATGTAACTACTGCTGAAGCCGGTTCCTGTGCCAAGTTCGATAATTCTCGAGATACCCGTACCTGCCACAATCCTCGCCAACAATTGTCCCTTTCCCGAATTAATGGCTGTGTGTTTTACAAGATCAGCAATTCGTCTGTTTTCTCTGCTTGAGTATTTTGATCCTGCCCCCTTATCTGAAACAGATATATATTCTCTGTTCGCAAGCAATGACTTTCTGAGGATTTCAATTTTATCGAGACCCTCAATATCCTCACCAAAGATTACCCCGTTTATAAATTTATAGGCAAATGGAGGATGAATACCCCTGCCCTTGCGGTGCCCCGCTCTGATCCTGTGCTGAATATACAGAAATATTTTTTCGACCAAAATCGGATGATATTGCCGTCTCAAATATAAAGGATTGAGTGTGGAAATTCCGATATTTATTGTTTATTTCACAGGAATGGCCGATTTGTTGCAGACAGATATTAAATTTCTTTCAGGAGTGGGACCCAAACGGGCCGAACTCCTGGCAGAGGAACTCAACATCCATACCTTCGGTGACCTGCTTTACCACTTCCCCTACAGGTATATTGACCGCAGCAGGTTCTATAAGATCCATGAGATAAACTCCCAGCTTCCATATATCCAGATCCGGGGGAAGATAAGTTCAGTGGAGATAACCGGTCCCAAGTACAAAAAAAGGCTTAAAGCAAGTATGGAGGATGATACGGGGAGGATTGAACTGATCTGGTTCCAGGGGGTATCATGGATTAAGGAAACCCTGAAAAGGGACAGGGAATATGTCGTATTCGGAAAACCCACCCTGCATGGAAGACAGATAAACATTGTGCACCCTGAAATTGAGGAGTCTGAAAAATTTGACAAGCAGCTTATCTCTGGACTCCAGGCTTTGTATTCAACTACTGAAAAATTAAAAAAGAACTATCTCACCTCAAAAACCCTTCAGAAACTAATTACCACCTTTTATCAGTCTAATAAGCCCGCAATACAGGAAACATTGCCTGAAAGGCTTGTAAAAAAACTTAATCTCCACTCCCTGGAGAAGTCCCTCTTTACAGTTCATTTCCCCTCAGACCTTAATGAGCTTGAAAAGGCAAGAGCCAGATTGATATTCGAGGAACTCTTTTTCATCCAGCTGAATATCCTCAAACAAAAGGTCCACCGGCAAACACACTTCAAGGGATTTGTCTTCCCAAAGGTCGGGGATTATCTGAATGGATTTTACAAGGACAGGCTCCCATTTCAACTGACCAATGCCCAGAAAAGGGTTATCCGGGAGATCCGTATAGACCTTGGATCGGGAAAGCAGATGAACCGGCTGCTCCAGGGAGATGTGGGCAGCGGAAAAACCCTTGTTGCCCTGATGAGCATGCTTATCGCAATGGATAACGGTTTCCAGGCCGCCATGATGGCACCTACAGAGATCCTGGCCAAACAGCACTATGAAACTCTGAAGAAAATGCTGGGTGAAATGCCTGTAAATTTTTCCCTGCTGACCGGGTCGTCAAAAAAGGCTGCAAGGGAGGAAATACATGAGTCACTCATAGACGGAAGTCTCAATATTCTTGTTGGCACCCATGCACTCCTTGAAGATACGGTGCAGTTTGCTAACCTGGGACTCGTAATCATCGATGAACAACACCGTTTTGGAGTAGCCCAGCGTGCAAAGCTCTGGAAAAAAAATATTCAGCCTCCACACATGCTGGTAATGACTGCCACTCCAATACCCAGAACACTGGCCATGACTCTGTACGGAGACCTCGATGTTTCTGTGATCGATGAATTACCACCCGGACGAAAACCCATAAAAACCCTTCACTATACAGATTCCAAGAGACTCAGAGTTCATGGTTTCATGAGAAAACAAATCGCTGAAGGAAGGCAAATATATAATGTATTTCCCCTCATTCAGGAATCCGAGAAAATGGATTACAAGGACCTCGAGGATGGGTACTTTAGTCTTAAACAGGCCTTTCCTTCACCCGAATATGCAGTCAGCATTGTCCACGGAAGGCTTAAATCGGATGAAAAAGACTTTGAGATGAAACGCTTCCTGGAAAAGAAAACCCAGATTATGGTAGCCACGACTGTTATTGAAGTCGGATTGGATATCCCGAATGCCACCGTGATGATCATTGAAAGTGCTGAACGATTTGGACTTTCACAATTGCACCAGCTCAGGGGAAGGGTTGGAAGGGGTGGAGACCAGTCCTACTGCATCCTCATGAGCTCGCATAAGCTGGGTGATGAGGCCAGGCTGAGGTTGGAGACTATGGTAAGAACAAATGACGGATTTGAGATTGCTGAGGCGGATCTGAAATTACGTGGTCCTGGTGACCTTGAAGGCACCCAACAGAGCGGCATCCCCTTCGAACTTAAGATTGCCAGCCTCGGAAAGGATGCACAGATTCTTCAGTATGCCCGGAATATAGCTATAGAGATCCTTGAAGAAGATCCCCAGCTTGATGCGCCAGAGAATGAAATACTTGTCAGACAACTCAAAAAACTCTCCCGTGGTCCCTTCGACTGGAGTGTGATCAGTTAATGAAGCCTGGAAAAGCAAGAGAATCAGGAGGTAAGTCTTCCGCCGGCTGTGCAGGTAAAGGTTCTTTTTCGAGTCTCTTCAGATGAATATCCATATTCCCGTTTCTTCGAACCCTGAATGTCCTGGCATCCCATCCGGGTTTATCAAAGACAAGTTTTTTACTGCCTGAATGCCGTGAAATACGATACCGGCCCTCCGGATCCGTAAGGACACTATGTGAAGTACCCTTCCAGCGAACAATAACCCCTGCGATTTCAAGGCCAGTTACCTTGTCAACCACCCGGCCCTCAACAAAGGCAGTGTCTCCTGGAAAAGATATTATTTCTGTGGGACTAAAATTCATGCTCACTCCAGCCTGTGAGGCAGCCAATATGAGAAATAAGTTAATATACATTGTAATGATTTTCATAGGAAATACCAGATCTTCAATCCAATTTCAAAAAACATGCCAGAGAGGATGCTTATTTAAACCAACTCTAAATTAACCTGCTGAACGAAAAACTGATAAAAAGCAATACCACAGATATTGAACATGCATATTTTTGTATCCGGAAACGAAAAGGTTTTTTGCTTTTATGTCAGAGAAGAAAATTTCACACGACGGGGTAGTTGATTCAACAGAAGGCAATGATGTTGTTGTAAGGATAACCAGTTACGCAGCCTGCAATGGTTGTCATGCAAGAGGAGCATGTAATGTAACTGAAGAGAAGGAGAAATACATGCGTATAAAGGCAATTGGGAGATTTGATCCAGGAGAAAAAGTCAGGGTAGTTCTTGCCCAATCACTCGGATTCAGAGCCCTTTTCCTGGGATATATATTACCCTTTCTGCTGGTTCTTACTGCACTGCTGATTGCATCTGCAACCGGAGTCTCAGAGCTTGTTGCCGGATTGATCTCATTGTCTGTCCTTCTCCCATACTATATTGGATTAAAGCTCTTCAGAGGTAAGCTTGACCGGCAGTTTTCATTCTTTTTACATAAGATTTCATGAATCCGACCATCGCATATACCATAATATCTCTCAGCGCTACAGGAATTGCAGCCGCCATTATCCTTTATATTATTGCTCAGCGGTTCAGAGTCTTTGAAGACCCAAGGATCGATGAGGTAGAGGATGCCCTGCCCTCAGCAAATTGTGGAGGTTGTGGATATGCAGGCTGTCGTAATTTTGCAGAAGCCTGTGTTAAAGCAGATAGTCTCAGTGGACTGTTTTGTCCCCCGGGTGGAAATGAAACCATGGGGGAGGTAGCAAGTATACTTGGGATGGAAGCTACAGAACAGGACCCACAGGTTGCCGTCGTACGCTGTTCCGGATCATATGCCTGCCGCCCGCGCACAAATAATTACGACGGAGCTGCTTCATGTGCTGTTGCCAGCAGTCTCTATGCAGGCGACACTGGTTGCCAGTTCGGTTGCCTGAGTCACGGTGATTGTGTACGGGTCTGTGACTTCGATGCCATCCATATGAATCCGGAGACTGGCCTTCCAGAGGTGACGGATGAAAATTGCACGGCATGCAATGCATGTGTGGTGGCCTGCCCGAAGGATATTATTGAATTGCGTAAAAGAAATAAGAGAGATCGAAAAATATTTGTCAGCTGCATCAATGAAGATAAAGGCGGTATTGCGAAAAAAAGCTGTTCAGTAGCCTGCATAGGATGCGGGAAATGCGAAAAGGTCTGTCCCCACGATGCTATCACAATTGAAAATTTCCTTGCCTACATCGATCCTGTAAAATGCAAATTATGCCGTAAGTGTGCTCCGGAATGTCCAACGGATGCAATTCTTGAGATCGGTTTCCCTCCGCGAAAACCAAAACCGGAGGAAGTAGTAAAAGTGGAAGCCGGAGAAAAACCTGGAATGGAATCGGGAACGGAAAAACCGGTAGAAAAACCGGCAGAAAAAACAGAAACAGCAGAATCTAAAGCTGATAAAGATAAACCTAAGAATCAGGAGGAGTCAAATTGAGAACATTCAGATTAGGCGGTATACATCCTCCCGAAAATAAGATAACGGCAGGAAGCGCTATCAGGGAACTACCTGTCCCCGAGCAGGTAAGCATTCCAATTTACCAGCACATAGGTGCACCACCAAAAATAATCGTAGAGCGCGGACAGGAAGTTCTTGTCGGACAACCCCTGGCAAATAGTGAAGGCTTTATATCATCTAATATTCACTCATCAGTTTCAGGAAAGATCCTGAAAATTGACAATATAACCGACATTTCAGGGTATAAAAGAACGGCAGTTGTCATCAGGGTAGATGGTGATAACTGGGTGGAGACCATTGATCGTTCAGACAAACTGGTCAAAAAAATTGAATCTGAATCCCAGGAAATAGTTCAGACGGTGCTCCAGATGGGTATCGTTGGACTCGGAGGAGCGACTTTTCCAACTCATGTTAAACTATCGATTCCACGCGGAAAGGAAGCAGATTACCTGATTGTTAACGGAGCGGAGTGTGAACCCTATCTGACCTCAGACCATATTCTGATGCTTGAGAAGACCGATGAGATACTCACCGGAATAATCATTATGATGAAGGCCCTTAAGGTTGAGAAAACTGTAATTGGGATTGAAAACAATAAAACGGATGCCATCAGCCGTCTGAAAGAACATGCCAGGAACTTTGAAGGCATAGAGGTTCAGGGTCTCAAGGTAAAGTACCCACAAGGGGGTGAAAAACAGCTTATTAAAGCAGTTATTAACCGTGAGGTTCCGAGTGGGGGACTCCCGATTGATGTGGGAGCCGTAGTCTTTAATGTGGGTACAATGTTTGCCGTCTATGAAGCTGTTCAGAAAAATAAACCACTAATTGACAGAATCGTTACCATAACAGGGAAGGAACTTGCCGATCCGGGAAATTACAGGGTTCGCCTCGGCACTCCCATTTCCACTCTTATTGAAGCAGCCGGGGGGTTACCTGAGAATACAGGTAAGGTTATTAATGGAGGTCCCATGATGGGGAAAGCCCTGAACAGCCTTGATGTACCAGTCATTAAAGGAACAAGCGGCGTTACCCTCCTGCCTCGTGAGGAAGCCAGCAGAAAAGAAATACAGAATTGCATACGCTGCACCAAATGTATAACAGTCTGTCCGATGGGACTGGAACCCTATCTTCTGATGTCTATGGGTGAAAAGGAGATGTTCGAAAGAATGGAACTGGAAAAAACGATGGACTGCATTGAGTGCGGTTCCTGCAGCTATATTTGTCCCTCAAACAGGCCATTACTAGATTATATACGGCTTGGCAAGGTGGAAGTGAACAAAATACGAAGAGCCAGAAAAAATTAACCAATGGGATTAATAACTGTATCACCGTCACCACATGACCACAGCTCCGAATCGGTACCAAAACTGATGTATGGAGTGTTGATCGCCTTACTCCCGGCATTTCTGGTTTCTGTTTACATATTCGGAATTGGCACCCTGATAGTCACTGCAACAGCTGTCATTTCATGCGTACTGTTTGAATTCCTGATCCAGAAATATTTGCTCAGGGAAAAGTCCACCGTAAAAGACGGATCTGCTGTAATTACAGGTGTGCTTATCGCTTTCTGCCTCCCCTCCAACCTTCCCATATGGTTGGTTATTCTCGGAAGCCTGGTGGCAATCGGGATTGGAAAAATGTCATTCGGGGGACTTGGTAACAATCCCTTCAATCCTGCCCTGGTGGGAAGGGTATTCCTTTTTGTATCATTCCCGGTACAACTGACCAACTGGCCTGAACCACTCACCAACCGCATGGTTTACCTTGATGCAACCACTGGTGCAACTCCTTTGGCCTTAATGAAAGAAGGAATGAAAAACGGGGAAAGTATAACAAGTATTCTTTCGGACATTCCAGCCTATATTGATCTGTTTCTTGGTAAGATGGGCGGATCAGCCGGTGAGATTGCGGCGATTGCACTTTTGCTTGGCCTGGCATATATGCTGGTCCGGAAAATCATCACCTGGCATATTCCTGCAAGCATTCTTCTTACAGTAGCTGTTTTCACCGGAATCCTGTGGATGGTAAATCCTGATAAAAACCCGGACCCCGTTTTTCATTTATTAAGTGGTGGATTAATGCTCGGGGCCATATTCATGGCGACAGATTATGTTACCTCACCCATGAATGTGAAGGGAATGTGGATCTACGGTATTATGATCGGGATCATTACGGTTATTATCAGGGTCTTCGGATCTTATCCTGAAGGAGTGCAGTTTGCTATCCTGATCATGAATGCTTTCGTACCTCTTATCAATAAATATATAAAACCCCGGCGATTCGGAGAAAGGTTAGAAGATGGCTAAGAAAGAATCGACATTTATCAGTATGGTGTTTACGCTTTTCCTGGTAACACTATTTGCATCAGCAGCACTGGCTCTTGTATATGAGGCAACCAAAGAACCAATCGCAGAAGCCAAACGGCTCAAAAAAATGAATGCCATCGGAGAAGTTGTTCCGGACTTTGATAATGATCCGGGAGTTGAAGTTAAGAAACTTGGAATGGGTAAAGACACCCTATATTTCTACCATGCCCGTATGGGGGATTCAGTTACAGGAATTGCTGTTGAAACATATACTTATACAGGGTTCAGCGGACTTGTTAAGCTTATGGTTGGATTCCGTCCGGACGGCAGTATCCACAATATTTCCGTACTGGAACATGCTGAGACCCCGGGACTCGGAGACAAGATGATCAGGGAGAAATCTTTCGATAAAAAAACAGGCTTGTCATGGAGCAGCCAGTTCGAGGGAAAAGATCCACAGGAATATTTACTCAAGGTTAAGCAGGATGATGGTGATGTAGATGCCATCACTGCGGCAACAATAACATCACGTGCATTTTGCGATGCAGTTCAAAGGGCTTACGACGGACTACAGGAAATCGATGGAACAGAGGAACAAAAATCAGAATAGAAACAAACGGTACTATGAGCCAGTGGAAAAACTTTAGCAAGGGATTTTTTAAGGAAAACGCTGTTTTCGTCCTCCTCCTGGGCCTTTGTCCCACCCTGGGTGTTACCACCTCCGCATTCAATGGACTGGGAATGGGACTGGCCACCACATTTGTTCTGGTGGGGTCGAACATAGTGGTCTCCCTCATTAAATCATTCATACCTGATAAGGTACGTATCCCGTCCTTTATTGTTATCATAGCCTCCTTTGTGACCATAGTTGAACTTGTAATGCAGGCATATGTACCGGACCTGTTCGCTGCCCTGGGACTGTTTATACCTCTGATCGTCGTAAACTGTCTTGTACTGGGCCGTGCTGAAGCATTCGCATCAAAAAACAACCTGGTAACTTCTGCGATCGACGGACTTGGAATGGGACTCGGATTTTCCATGGCCCTTACCATACTTGGGGCCGTACGAGAGATCCTGGGGTCAGGCTCAATATTTGGATTTAAATTTATCCAGGGCGACGGTATGATCGTATTTATCCTTGCCCCCGGGGCATTCTTTGCGCTGGCATACCTTGTTGTAATAGTAAACAAGATTAATAAAAAGCAAGCCTGATCATGGAATACATTATAATTATCATATCGGCTGTATTTGTCAATAACATAGTCCTGCTGAAGTTCCTCGGACTTTGCCCCTTCATCGGCGTGTCCAATAAGGTTGAGACTTCGATTGGAATGACCGGGGCGGTGACTTTTGTAATGGTTATTGCTACAATCGTTACCTACCTGCTGTACCAGTATGTGCTTGTTCCCCTGGGAATAACATTTATGAGGACGATTACATTTATCCTGGTAATTGCATCATTGGTGCAGATGGTTGAGATTATGCTTAAAAAAGTCAGTCCCCCGCTCTACCAGGCCCTTGGAATATTCCTTCCCCTGATTACCACTAACTGTGCGGTTCTGGGAGTTGCTGTTCTTGCAGTACAAAATGATTTCAACCTGATTGAGAGCGTAGTATTTGCCACCGCCAACGCAATTGGATTTGGAATTGCCATTGTAGTATTTGCAGGTATCAGGGAACAGTTGGATTTGATGAACATTCCTACAGCAATGAAAGGAGTACCTATTGCTTTTGTAGTGGCGGGTTTACTAGCATTGGCCTTCCTGGGATTTTCAGGAATAGTGTAAAAGCACACTGGCAGGCACATTTGCATACTCCGGATCCCAGCAGTATTTCCTATTTCATTTTCTTCCGTGTCTTTTTAGTAGCTTTTGCCAGTTTGTATTGATCCCGGCCCGCGAGAGCAGCACCTACGATCCCTGCATTATTAAGAAGTTCTGCAGGTACAACAGGAGTATTTACACTTAGGTAATGTAAGAACTTATCACCCTTTTTACTTGCACCTCCTCCAAGAATAATAAGGTCAGGCCAGATTAGCTTCTCTATCGCATCAAGGTATTCACTAAATCGTCCGGCCCATTCTTCCCAACTGAGATTTTCAGCTTTTCTGGTGGCATCGGAGACATAAGCCTCAGCGTCCATTCCTTTGTATTCAATATGGCCAAGTTCAAGGTTTGGAACGAGTCCCCCATTATTAAAAATTACTGTACCGATACCGGTACCCACAGTACAAAGAAACACCATTCCATTCTTGCCCTTACCTGCTCCAAATTTCATCTCGGCAGTTCCGGCAGCATCGGCATCGTTAACAACATATGTCGGAAGACCTGTTGCCTCAGAGAATAATTTATTTATATCCGTTCCGATCCAGGATTTATCAACGTTGGCTGCAGTTTTGGCCATACCCTGCTGAATCACGGCCGGAAATCCACATCCGATGAGGCCTTCCCAATTAAAATGCTTAACCAGATCACCAATTATCCCTGCAACATTATCGGGTGTGGCAGGTGAGGGCGTTGGAATCCGGTGCCTCGATTCAAGCATTAATCCATTCTTTGTATTTACAGGCGCTGCCTTAATTCCTGATCCGCCAATATCAATTCCAAGTACCTTTTCCGTCTGCATTAGTATTAATTGAGTATTTCGAAATATAAGCATAATCGAGGTATTTCATATATGCCGTAATTTCAGTAAATTGGAACGGATGAAATCCAAGACCAGAATGGAAAAATATCTCATCAGCTTGCTTGATTTAAACAACAGGGTCATTGTACCGGAACTGGGAGCATTCATAATCAGACAGAATGATTCTAAAGAATTGGTATTCAATGATCTTCTATCATTTGATGACGGTGTACTTACCGATTATATCATGCAGGAAGACAAGCTGTCAAAATCAGAAGCAAAAAACCGGATCAGGCAGTTTACGGAAACAGTCCAGAAGTCACTTGAAGCGGGTGAAATTTATAACCTTAAGAAGCTGGGAATTCTAAAAATGGGTGATAACAACCGGATAGAGTTCTCAACCTCCGATTCAATCCCTGGTACTGATGAAATCCCGGTTAAAGAGACTAAGACTGAAACTGATGAACATGTGGACGGTTCCGAGGAACCTGAAATCGAGGAGCCGGCAGAACCAACCGAGGTAATAATCCAGACGGAACCGAAAATCGAGGAACCTGAAATCGATGAAGAACCGGAGCTGGATTCTAAAATGGATCCCGGCGAAAATGGGATCATCGATTCAGAATCGAGAGGAGAGGTAGATGGATTTGAGCTTGAAGATAGCGATACTGAAGTAGAAATCGATGCCAGCCAGGAAGATACTCCGCTAAAACCGGATGGTGAAGAACCTCCCTTTCAGATCGAGGAAGAGGACGAGGACAAGATTGAGGAAGTGGAAATGGAAGTGGAAGAAATTGAGGATGATGATAAACCTGAGGATTCGAAGTCAGAGGAGGAATTAGAGGTCAGGGATGAACCAGAGGATTCGAAGTCAGAGGCGGAACTGGAGGTCACGGATGAAACAGAAAAACAGGTAGTTAAAATTGAACCGGAGGAAACCATAGAAGAGGCAGTTGCGGATCATGAACCGAAGTACTCCAGCGTAAAAACTCAAACTGATTCAAGTTCCTACAATACATACAGCCAACCTTCAAAGAAGAAAATCTGGCCATGGATAGTGGGTTCTGCTGCCCTTGTTATCATATTGCTTGCTGCCGGATGGTTTTTGTTCCCTGAGAAGGCTGAACAACTCCTGGGCAGGCAGGTTACGGAATCAATCGATCAGGACCCATCTCTTTTAGATGGAATTGAAGGAAGCGATGAAGATAATGAAGTCATGTCTGATGAGACTGATATTTTAGGTGTGGACCAAACCGGTACAGATCAGACAAATGTCGGTCAGGCAGAAGGCAAGAAATACTATGTAGTGGCGGGTTGTTTCTCTGAATTGAAAAATGCCCAAAATTATATGCAAAGTTTATTGGACCAGGGTTATGATGCCTCCATCTTCGGAACACATAAAAACCTGCACGCCGTATGTTTTAATTCTCATTCCAGTAAACAGGATGCTGTTAATGAACTGAACCGGATAAGGTCCGGTTTTGATCTCAAAGCCTGGATACTGTATTACTAAACTAAAGTGAAATGGTCGTAAGATCCATCAAGAAATATAACTGGAAAGGCAAAAAAGTACTGATCGTGGAAGACGATGCTGCGGGTTCATTTCTCCTTTCGGAGATTCTTACCCACACTCAGATTGAGATTCAGATTGTAGAAAGTGGGAAAGAAGCAGTGGATATCTGCAGGATGGATCCGGATATTAATATAGTATTGCTTGATATGCATACCCCGGGCGGAATGTCCGGCTATGATGCTGCGAAGGAAATACGAAAAATGTACAAAATACTCCCAATAATCGCTCAATCAGCTTTTATAATGACTGAGGACAAAGAAAGGGCTATAGAATCCGGTTGTAATGCACACATTTCCAAACCCTTAAATACTTTCGAACTACTGGGCACAATGCACAAGTTATTGTACAATACTGATAATCTTCCGATTTGATTTTCAGCCGTAACCGGATCCCTGCCTTTTAGCTCTAGCGTGGTTTTTTAAGAAATGTACTGCGATATACAGCATTCTTTTCAACCTTTTCCCGGCTGAATGATTCTCCTATATACCTGTTTTGCATGTACATCTCGGTTTGGTTACAATAGAACTCACTGGCAGGTATACCGCTCACACCGGAAGGCGTTATAATGCGAGAGTCATCCGGCCTCAGCAGGTTATAAACATGCCGCTGAGAAGCGCCGCTGGTAGCCTTGAAGGACAGGCCCGGATGGCTATAGGGGCATACCGTATGATTTGCACCACCGACGCGGTAGGGTCCCCTTTCGAGCGTAAATATCTTATTCAGGATACTGCTTGCCGCCAGGGGGTGTTCAAGGCTAACTGTATGAAGATCTCCCCAGACCCATGATTCCATATCCTCTCCATGATTTTCTTCAAGCCAGTTAATTGCTGAATTCCATGCCGGTACTATAAGATCTTCAAAAGATTCCGTGGTATCCGTTGTATTAATATCGTCACACCATGCCAGTACCTGTCCCTCCATGATACGGTCCATCACTCCCCTGACTGAGGCTTCCATACCCGATAATCCCGATGGGTATTCATCTCCCAGCTCATCCTTGAAAACTGATTTTTTAAGCATTGAGTAAAATGTTTCAAAAAGTGTAGACTCGATACCTTCCATACCCATTGTCCCGTCCCAGTTATGAATCTTGTCGAAAGCCGCAAGGGATGTCCCCTTCAAATCAGCACCAAGGAGAACAGGACGGCAGACCTTCATAATCTTGCGGGCCCAGTATGAATTCTGGTCGGATTGCATTTGCATCATATCATCAATAGTAAAAACCTCCTTCTCCGATATCATTTCCTTGATTCGGTTATATCGGTTGGGCAGTGAAAACCAATGACTGATATGGTAGGGGTAACCCGGTCCTGCGCTCCGATTGTTCGCAGAGACCAGGATTCCATCGGGTGGATTTATCGCATGGGGCAATTGTTCGAAAGGAACAAATCCTCCCCAGTCATACTTACTTGAATCACCGGGTATTACCAGGGCACGGTTTCCCTGTCGGATAGGAACCCCGGATGCAACAAACATGGCAATATTTCCGGCAGCATCACCACAGACACAATTTGTACTTATGCTTGTCCAGGTACGCAAGGCTTCTCTGAAATCATATATATTGTCCGCACGGTCTATAAGGTAGGCGGCTTTAATCTCATTGCTGTATTCATTGCCTGTCCAACGCATTGAGATGACTTTATCACCGATCCCTTTAAAAGAACTGATTACCGGTCCCCTGTGTGTAAACCGGTTAATCCTTGTTTCACTTTCCCCGCCTTTTATCCAGATGATTTCTTCCCTTAATTCCATATCTAACCATTCCCCGTTGTACAGGTATTGGTTGGTATCGGAGGGATTGATGGTCTCCAGGTAAAAATCGATATCATCGACTGCAACATAAGTCATTCCCCAGGCAATACTATCATTATGTCCCACATTTATAAAAGGAGTGCCTGGAAGAACAACTCCACTTACATTCAATTCTCCCGGTATGACCTGGTGCATCTGGTAGAATACCCCCGGTGCCAAATCGATCTGAAGATGCATGTCATTGCTGACAATTGGGACACCGTTAAAACTGTGTTCTCCGCTTACTACCCAGGTATTGCTCCCGGTAAATACCTCTATTCCCAAATCATCTATTACCCGGGAATGGGATAAAAGATCCAATTCGGGATGAAGTTCTCCCTCGACCATAAAATCCGGGAACATCGGCTCCTGAATGCTGATATCCGGAATAAGTTCCTGGATCCTGGCGCTATCAACCATACTGGCTATTTTGTAAAGGGCAGGCTCATTTTTCCAGGCTGAGGATGAACTCCATGACATATAGCCAATTAAATTAACTGAGTGGATGGGTTCCCAGGGATCGGGTTTGTAACCGAGGACCGCAAACTCGAATGGGAGTTTTTTAGTATTGTCCTCCAGGTATTGATTTACTCCCTCCGAAAATGCATTGATGCAGGCTTTGATCTCCGGCTCTGATCTTGCCAAAATCAGCTTTGATTTTTCTTCAATCCGTAAGGCCCGGAATAATTGGTCGGCACCAACCATATCCTCTCCAAACATCTCTGAGAGGCGCCCGGAAGCAACACGTCTGAGAAGATCCATCTGCCACATCCGGTCCTGCGCCATAACATAACCTGTTACACGGTAGAGATCATCCGGATTATCGGCATAAATATGTGGAATTCCGAAACTATCGCGAAGTACTTCGGCCTTACCATTTAATCCATCGATAAAGACCTCCGCATTATAGTCAGGTATGGCCCGGTGTGAAATATGACGGAGCAGAAAAACAATTCCGATTACTCCAATAATAATAAGCGCAGCCAACACCTTGAATATGACCTTAATGATTTTCACGGTAATGATTTAAGTCTGAAACTCGCAAGTACCGGCTGGTGATCGGAGTAAATAAATCCCATGTAGACTCCCTTCACAGCAATTGCTTCCAGGTTGGGAGATAACAGGTAGTAATCAATGACAGTAGTTCTCGATTCTCCGGAAACAAAGGGGAAATTAACCCTCCGATTTGTAGGAACAGTGGGGTCATAAAGCCATATCCATTCCTCTGGCAAATAATCTCTCTTCAGATAGGAAATCTGGATCATATCGAATATGTCAAACTTAAAATCCGGCTTAAAACCAGAGGGGGTCTGGTTCCAGTCCCCTCCCACAATAATATAATTCCCTTTCTCATATTCCCTGGTAAGGAATTCATGCATATAGTCCATTTGTGCCTTCCGAAGGCTGCCGTCATCATAGGCTGAATTATGTGTATTTACCACCAGTAGCTCTTTTCCCCCAGATAGGGGATAGCGGTCTACCAGAAAACAACGGTCAAGCATAAATACTCCCATCGGCCAGGAATAATTACCGGGAAAACTATGTCTTACACTGGACACAGGAATATGCATGCTGTAGCTTGCAAGTCCTGAATGCAATTTACCCAGGGGGGCCCTTGGGGGAACGGGATTGAAAAAGACATCAAAGTTATTCCCGAATGAAGTGTGGGCAGGGGAAAGATGATCCATGATAGCCTCAACCTGGTTGATCCGGTAGCTTCTTTTTGATTCAATATCCACCTCCTGGAACAGGTAAAAATCACAGGAATCAAATTTGGAAATATAATTCAGTACTCCCTGCAGGTTTGATTCAGATGTGGCCTGGTCCGGCCTGACATCTTTTCCTCCATCATAAAAGAAATCCATTTTCTCACTAAGTCCGCAATAGCCAATATTCCAGATCATTATATTAAAAGTACTGTCATCAAGAGCAGAAGCATCGGGGTTCTCTGAGACAAGAGTCTGCTCATCCGGTTTGTAATCACTCAGAGTACCATAGATCAGGATAAACAGGAAAATACCAAGCAGGAGCAGAACGAGGTACAGGGGATATTTAAGATATTTCATTTAGGCTCACTTTTTAAGGGTCAGGTTATACTGCCTGAGGCATCCAATGGCAATCAGGTACTGGGCAGTGATATAGGAAAACATAATGGCAACCCTTGCAAGTTCAAAAGGCTGAACGAACTTGTTTAAAGCGATCATGGAATCGGAAAGCACAAAGAGTATGGCGCCGAAAAGAACCAGTTGGAAACTTTGGGTATTCACCTTGTATTTACGGTTGACAGCTCCAAGAACCATTGCAAGAATTACTATGCAATAAACTGTAACCGGTATCAACATATCACCCAGGCCATCCCATAGCACCATAAGGATCAGTCCACAATACAGGACCATCGGAAAGACAAGGTACAGCCTTTTATAAATAATGTTTGCTCCCCGGGTGGAAAAGAACGCAATCATGTAGATCAACTGGGCCATAAGGAAGCTTCCCAGTCCGATCAGGAAAAAATACTCCCTGAATTGGACTAACTGGAGTGTAATATCTCCGATCCAGGAAAATACCAGTGCAGCAATAATCATTCGATGAAATCTGTTCCCTTCTCCCTTGATGAAGCGAAGGTACATCCAGATCAGGATTGGAATGATAAGGGCTTTTACTAATATCCCGGAATATACGGTACCAATTGTTTCCAGTGCGATAAATGCGATTCCGATACCGAAATAAAGAAGGCTGTGAATTCTGAAATTCATGTGGTTTTTGGATTGACAGTATTTGAATGCCTAATTTAAGAAAAAAATATTTCTCCTTGTTCAATCCCCTGAAGCCAGGCTCAGTTTGTGAGCCTGAACTTATCTTACTATACCTGTCTCCCTTGCGGCCTCAATGAACTCGTCCCGGCCCACAATGTTTGAATCTTTAAGCCTCTGAAATACTTCCCTTGCATCCTTTGAACTACCAAGTTCATATTGGATTGCAATCAGGTATAAATAAACTGTTCCGAATACGGGTGAGAAGTCATCGTATTCCGTACGCATCAAATCTTCAAAAACCTGGAGAGAAGCATCAGGCTTACCAAGTTCATAAAGCCGGATACCTTCATTCAGGGATGAGTTCAATTCTTCATCAAGAAGAATGTATTTTAGTGTAACACAGTTCTCATCGCAATTCTCTATAAGATCAATGTAATTGACATCATCCGGGATAGCCGGGAATTCCAGTATTATGGTTATTCTTTCACCAATGGTTTTAAAACGGTATACCTCGGGACAGGCTGTTATGCCTTCCATACTTACAAGTTTGTATTCATCCTTTCCCAGGGAATTTCTGAGCACCGTGTTGCTGTCAATACAGAATTCACCGGAATATCTTTCGTTTTTCAGGCTCAGCGTAAGAACCATCTGATCATCCCAGCGCTCAACACTGATGATTGCAAGTGTCGGATGGCTGGTAAGGGAATAGTTAGGATGGTCGTAAACCTGCGCAGAAAGATGGAATGCAAGAATTAATACCACAAGGGTTGCAAGAGATCTCATAATGATATTAGTTAAAAAAACCGCAGTGTATCCGGAGATACATCCTGCGGTTTAACTGCAAATATTATTCCAGTTTCTTATTCTCCTTTGGATGCAAGGGTAATATTAAGTCCAACACCCACAATCCATACTGATTTTGCCAGTGTTTCAGTTACGGGGAACAATGCTCCCGAGTTGGCAAAATCATGATTAAACTTATTGGCTCCCTCTTCATAGATAACATACTGGCCACCCAGATTCAGTTGCATCATCGGCATAATGTCCCATCCAATACCAAAACTGAGTCCATGAGTGGGAAGTGTGTAACTCAGGTCTGTCTGGTATTCCGGAGTTGGATCGGTCTTGGTATAAGACCATCCTGCACTGACAAGGAACTTTTCAGAAAGGTAATATTCTGCAGCTAGTGCAATTTCATAAGTATTGCTGTTAAGCAGGTCCTGCCTTCCGTCCCAGTTTGCGCTCTTGTCAAAGTAGTAACCGAAATGTCCGGCAAGAAGCAATGATTCCACAGGCTGGAGGGTAGCCCCAATCGCCAGGTATGCGGGCATATCCAGGTTAGTCTTATCTCCGTTCGGGAATAAATATTTAGGAGTACCATCCGGATTATACCCTAAAAGTCCCTGCTTATCTGCATCTGCAGCAGTTTCAAACTCAAGGGCAGTAGCAAATTCATACTTGACGGCGATGTTCAGTATGTCGATAGGCTGAATATTAACGCTTACAATCGGTGTAATGCCGGATGCGGTCTTGTCAGCATCCACGTCCTGGTTGTCCAAAACAGCAGATGTTGCACCGTATTGGACTGCTGCTCCGCCAAATGTAGCTGCTGCCGCCCCATTGGACATTCCGGGAGTATAAAGTCCCATAACCGTAAGGGCCCCGATGGCTGCAGGGTCTGACAGGGGATCTGTAGCCTGGATAAGTCCGGCACCAATGGCAGCATTCAGGTTATCCGCTCCTCCCTGTGCACTAGTTTGTGCGTTTGCAAAATAAGTGGTGGCAGGAATATTAACAGGATCTGCCATAAGAGCATTATTAAGCCCAAGTAACATGATGTCATTCAAATGCCCGGTATAAGATTCCCTGGCGGTTACATATCTTGCACCAACTGCAACAGAAATCATATCATTGATCTCGTAGCTGACATTTCCCTGGAAACCGTAGAAAACAGAGCTGCCTTCAAAAAATGCATCAATGGAATAGCCATCAACAGTTTGATTGATCAATGGGTTAACCAATGCCACGGGCAGGTCAGAGGGAGTGTACTCAAATGAAGGAAGCCCTGTCTTATATGTGGCTCCTCCTCCACCTCCAATAGGATTAAAACCGACAGAAAATGCCAATTTTCCCATATTAAATACTCCATAAATGCCAGGGAAAATTGGAGCCGAGACTTCCCCGATGTATTCACCATTATTCAGATTCGCATAATCACTGTTAATGGTACGGGTCTGCCCGATGGTCTGGTTATTGATAGAAAAGTGGAACCCATTTCCGAGTTTGGTCAGTCCGGCCGGGTTGTAATAAACAGCATCTATACCCAGTGTGGCAGTTCGGTTGCCCATACGGGTAAACATTGCACTTTGATTGGTATTGGTTACAATACCGCCCGCGAAGATGGTGCCTGCCAGAAACAGGGCTGCCAATGCGGTCATTAGGGATCTTTTCATAATTAGTTCATGTTTGGTTCAACGGATTTAAAGATAGGGGTATTTATAAAAAAAAAAATCAGCCTGACAAGTAGCCGCAGGCAGTGCAGACCTCCACAGTCATGACATGCTTCCTGTAAGGGGATAGCACGGCTTGTATACTTAATAATCAAAGAGAAAAGCTGTTGATAAATTATTTAAACAGCGCTTCGAACTTTCCATTGGCAGGAACTACGTCGTAGTTTTTATTAACGATAAGGTCTGCCATGGATTTAAGTGATTTAACACTGAGATGCTCTCTCTCAAGTACGATGGACCTCCATTCATCCATGGGTTCCTTGCCCCGTATTATCTGGGTCATTTTTGTTTCGTGGTAGGTAAGGTCGATGAAAACCCGAAGATCTACATGATCTGTCTTAATGGCATATAAACCATCTACCACCAGTAGGTCGACTTTCTTAAAATCGGTAATCAGCTTGTCGATTTGTTCCGGGATAATATCGATGCAGGGCATCATGGCCTCCCTGTCTTCCTTAAATTCCCTGATGTTCTGGTCTATCAGGCTCCAGTCATATTCGTTAAGTCCTATGTTTTCGGGTCCCTGGGTCCTTCTCCATTCAGACCTCAGCAGAGGAGGCACCTTGTAATAATTATCGGTATGGATAACCTTTACCCTGATTTTCTCAGGTTTTAGCAATTTGGCCAGGGAATGGGAAAGTTCCGATTTGCCGGATCCTGATTCACCGGAAATGGCAACGATATATTTGTACCCCCTTGTTTTGGAAGTACAGTCTTTCATCAGAATTTCCTTAATCTTGGCCGCAGCCAGTTTATGGGTTTCCTGGATCAGAAGAATATCACCCAGCATAACACTCATTTTTCATTTAAAATTACAATTCTACTTCAAATCTTTCTCCGGATACAATTCCGTAAATCTTACCTGCAATCTCGATTTCAACCGGCTGATCATCAGAAGAATTAATCTCAACTGAAACCCTGTCAGGAAAGATTTCAAAAATGTAATAATTTTTTCGGAATGCAAAATTGAAAACCAGTTTTTTCCATCCTTTCGGTAAGATTGGGTTCATTGACAAATTTTCACCCTTCAATTGGATTCCGGCAATGGACTGGATAACGAATAAAACCGTCGAGCCCATTACCCCGGCATGTATTCCTTCAGCAGTCGTACCTCCTTGTATATCAACATAATCACTCGACAGGGCCTCCATGTATAAGTTCCATGCAGATTCCCCTCTTCTGAGCTCATTGGCAAGATATGCATGGACAATCCTGCTAAGCGTTGAACCATGTGAGGTCCTGCCAAAATAATAGTCGTAGTTTGCACCCAGCATATCCTTTGCAGTTGAATGCCCCATACCTGCAAGGATTTCCTTGATCTCTGAATCATCAAGGTTGAACCAGGCCATAAGGGTGTCGGGCTGTTTGGCTACCTTGTAGTCGTCAGGCGATTTGCCTTCGGCCTTCAGAATGCGGTCCATCCGGTAAATATTATCGTACTTCTCCCTGTAGGCATCCCAGTCCAGCTCTTTAAGCCCGAAATAGCCCTGGAACTGTTCAAGAATTCCATCATCATTCAGGTGAACGTTCAGATTATCCTTTATTTCCTCCCATTCATTGATCTCTTTATCATCAAGGTTTATCTTGGCTTTTAGTCCCCTTACCTTTTCTTCATCGATGCTTCTCAGGAACCCGGTTGATTTGCCAAGCATCCAGGCAACCATAAGATTCGTGTATGCATTGTCCTTCAATCCCTCTTCATCCGAACCTGGCAGCTGCTCATGGAATTCATCAGGTCCCATAACCTTTCTGATCGAGTATTTACCTGTCTTTTCATCTTTTTCACATTTACTTACCCAGAATCTGCAGATCTCGAAAAGCATCTCCCCTCCTTCCCTGCTTAGAAAATCCACATCCATACTGATCCAGTAATAATACCAGATGTTAAAGGCTATTGCGAGGGAAACATGCCTTTGCAGGGAGCTGTAATCAGGGCCCCATTCCCCGGAGACGGGATTCAGGTGGACAACCTGGGTCTCCTCTCGGCCGTCACTGCCACTTTGCCAGGGGTACATAGCACCACTAAAACCATATTGCTTTGCGTATTTACGGGCCTCCCCTATCCTCCGGTAACGGTACATTAAAATTGATTTAACAATTTCCGGGAAGTGAAGGCTGAAAAAGTTCAGAATATAAAGCTCATCCCAGAAAATATGCCCCCGATAAGCTTCTCCATGCAATCCCCTTGCGGGAATTCCGGCATCAAGCTTTACATTATGTGGAGATGCGGTTACCATAAGGTGATAGATATGCATTCGGATCATTTTCTGGGCAAACCTGTCACCGCTGACCTGTATGTCAGCCTCCTTCCATATCTCCTCCCATTTGCCGGTGCTGCGAAAGTGGACTTTATCAAAACTCTCAAGACTGCCGATATGTTCCCGGGCGGTCTGAAGGCTCAGTCCCGGTCCAGTCTCACGGGATGTGAATATACCTACAAGTTTTTCAAGGCTGAGTGACTGACTCTCTTTAACCTGAAATTCAATCTCAGATTCAACCTTACCCTCTGAGGTTACGTGAAGGAGGTCACATTGCTGTTCGGACTGATCGAGGAATACCCTTAACCTGGCAGCGAGTGCAATCTCCACGTCAGACTGCTTGGTCTGAACAAGCAGGTACTGTGATTGCTTGTCTCCTCCCTGTTCCATTGCATCAAGGTGCTTCTGGTCAAGCTGCCGGTACCTGGCCACACCGTCATTGATCAGGTCTCCATCGAGTATTGACCGAAGGCTTATCTTACCGGAATAATTCTGTGGTTCAATTGTATATCTGAGGGCGGCTGTATGCATATCGTCCATGCTTGCCAGACGGGATGACTCAATCCTGGTCCTGTTACCCATGGCATCCTCAACGATCATTTCCTTTGAAAGGAGTCCATCCCGAAATGACAAGCGGCGATTGATGGAAAGGATATTGAGAGTATTGGGATCCATCCATTCCCCTTCGTCAATACGGAAGGTAACCTGGAGCCAGTTGGGACAGTTAACAAAATCTTCGTTCTCAATATCACGATCGCTAACCTTAGATGTGAGACGATTAAACATACCTGCCATATAGGTGCCGGGATAATTATTTTCACCGGCATCGCATTCTTCCAAGGCACCCCTGGTACCGAAATACCCGTTCCCTATTGTTAGCAGGGCTTCTCGTGACTTTTCTTTTCCCGGGTCATAGTCATTGTAGAGGATTGACCAGTTGTCCCTGTCAAGTCCCGTTTCAAACCACCGGTCTAATCCCGCTACCCCCCCCAGTTCCGCCATATCTTCAACCACTATGTCGGCCCCGTTGATCAGCAATTCCCGTACGTTTTCTTCACGGGCGATACCAAGTGTGAGTCCGAAGTTACCCGCACGGCCGGCCTGCACCCCGCTTACTGCGTCCTCAACAACAATGGAAGTACTGTAATCTACTCCGAGGTTATCGCATGCGGTAGTGAAAATATCGGGTTCCGGTTTTCCCTGGAGTCCCAGTTCAGCCGAAACAACCCCGTCAACCCTGGTTTCGAAAAGATCAAGGAGTCCCGCAGCCTCCAGAACCGGCTCACAGTTTTTGCTTGAAGAAGCCACCCCTATCCGTATGCCTTCCTTTTTAAGTTCATGGATCAGATCTACCGTTGAATCGTAGAGTTTCACACCATCCCTGTCAAGTATCTCATTAAAAACGACATTCTTCCGGTTTCCAAGTCCACATGCAGTCTCCGCCTCAGGATCGTCTGATGGATCACCGTAAGGAATATCAATATTTCTTGATTCCAGGAAGGAGGCCACACCTTTGTAGCGTGGTTTTCCGTCTACATAAGGAAGGTAATCCTCAGTATGGGTGAACTCCCGGAAGGCTTCTCCGTGGTTTTTCTCTCTCGATCTGAGAAAGGTATCAAACATTTCCTTCCATGCAGTGGAATGTGTCAATGCAGTCTGAGTGATTACACCATCGAGATCGAATATTACTGCTGTAAAAAGGTGGTTTGCCATGGGTATCTGAAATTTTGATTATCGGTAGAAAGGGCTTATATTGACAATGCCTCAAAATTAGAAAATAATCAATACGTTATGAGGCATGAGTAAACTGATTATCATTTCTTATGAACTACCTATTATCCTTGAATCCAAAGGGGATCAATCATATCTGTCAACACCCAAATCGCATGCCCGTACCAGTGGACTCGAGTCTTTTTACGAGGCTCAGAAAGCAATCTGGGTAGGCAGACCTGGATTGAACAGGGGGGATTTATCACAGGCACAAAGAGCGAAGCTCACGAAGGCATATGCTGAAGAAAACTGTTACCCCGTGTTCCTGGGCAAAAAGCTTCATGACCGATTCCTTGATGGATTCAGCAACCGTACAATCTGGCCTCTTTTTCATTATTTTACCCAGAATGCCATCTACAGGGAGGACCTCTGGAACACATATGTAGAGGCCAACCAGGCCTATCTTGACGAGGTTCTGCCTCTTCTTAATGCAGGAGACAAAGTCTGGATTCATGACTACCACCTAATGCTGCTGCCAAAGATGATACGCGAGAAATTCTCCTCGGTATCTGTGGGATTCTTCATGCATATCCCATTCCCTTCATATGAAATCTTCAGACTTCTGCCATGGAGGCGGGAGATTCTTGAGGGACTCCTGGGAGCCGACCTGGTTGGATTCCATACCTACGATTACGAGAGGCATTTTATGAGCTGCGTGAGGCGCCTGCTTGGTTTCGATTCTGTTTTCAACCGCATTCATCTTGAAGAAAGGATCGTTAAAGTTGATTTCTTTCCACTCGGTATTGACTTTGACAAATTCGCCGAAGGCGGAAGATCCATCTGCCTTGAGGAGCATGCGAAGGGACTTACCAGGGAACTGCTGAATCAGAAGATTGCCGGAGGAGATAAAAAAATCATCCTTTCAATGGACCGGCTTGATTACACAAAAGGCATTACGGTCCGTCTGAAAGCCTTCGAATATTTCCTGCAGTCCTATCCGGAGTATCATGAACGTGTCAGCTTGTTATTTTTTGTCATGCCCTCGAGGGAATCAATGGAACATTACAAAACCCTGAAGCGTGACCTTGATGAACTTGTAGGACGCATAAATTCAACCTTCGGATCCATTACCTGGATGCCGGTATTGTACTTCTACCGTCAGCTAGATTTCCAGGAGAGGATGGAGCTCTACTGCCAGTCCGATATTGCACTTATCACACCCATACGTGACGGAATGAACCTTATCGCCAAGGAATACCTTGCCACCCGGGAGAACCGGACAGGGGTCCTGATTATATCCGAAACGGCGGGAGCCTCGAAAGAACTTGCTGAAGCCATTATTGTCAATCCTAATAACCGACTGGAAATCAGCGAATCTATTCATTGTGCCCTGGAGATTCCGGTAGAGGCGCAAATCAGCGCCAACCGTGTGCTTTGCGAACGATTGAAGAATTATAATGTGGAACGATGGGCCAATGATTTCTTCCTTAGCCTGAAGCAGGTCAAAGAGATCCAGGAAATAAAACTTGCCCGGAAATTTACCGGGAAACTAATGCAGGACCTTAGCAATGGTTACAGGGATGCTGAAAAGCGTATTCTTTTCCTTGATTATGACGGTACCCTGATGGGTTTTGACAAGGATCCGCAGAAAGTCAACCCGGACGAGGAACTCTACAGGATTTTACGTGTACTTTCAGAGAATAAAAAGAACAAGCTGGTTATAATTTCAGGCCGCGACAAGGAAACCCTGGGTAAATGGTTCCCTTCTGAAGAATGGCCCATTGATATTGTCGCGGAACACGGGGTTTGGTCTAGAGAGCCGGGCACTGAATTCAGCATGATAGAACAAATTGACAGGGAATGGATGGATATCATTCAACCCATACTTGAATTTTATGTAGACCGTACGCCCAGGTCCTTTATCGAGACAAAAAACTATTCCCTGGTCTGGCATTATCGTGATACGGATCCCGACCTTGGAAGCCAGCGTTCCTGGGAACTAAAGGATGAGTTAAAAGCCCTGGTCACAAACCTCAACCTCGAGATCATGGACGGTGACAAGGTTATCGAGATTAAAAATTCAGGGATTAACAAGGGCCGTGCTGCGGGAATTAAGATCGGTGATGTCGATTTTGACTTCATCCTCGCCATGGGTGATGACTGGACCGATGAATACACATTTGATGCACTCCCTGAAAAAGCTTATACCATTAAGGTAGGTACTAAGGCTACCAAAGCCGATTACTACGTTAAGGGTGTTCCGGATGTAAGGAAGATTCTGGATGAACTGGCTGGCGACTAGCTCAGTATCATGAGAATCCTGTAAAAATAATCCTCATCAGAAATTCATAGATCTTTCCCGAATAGACTACTACTCCCGTTATCAGGCAATTCGAAACCTGATTAGAAGCATCTTCAATTATAAAAGTTATCCTCCCATTGATACCTGAGCCGGGTTTCCCGATATTATATAGTAGAACGCCATTATAAATGAAATTCAGAGATCTACAAAGATTTTTCTCCGGGGAATTTTCAGAAAAGGAAAAACTACATCTTTTCAATCTTTCTCAAAACTCGAAAGGAAAGGAAATTCTGGCAATTGCAATTAAAGAAGGTTGGAATGAGTCTGCCAATGGAATGGGGAAAATTTGGGATTCTGGTTCATGCTATAATACAATATTGAAAAAAGTCATATTGGATAATTCCTAAATCAACATTAATGTTTTTGTTCAACTATAAATCTTTTAAAATGATCAAATGTCTGCAAAAATCAGTTTATGACTCCAACAAATACCTGCATAGGTATATTGGTGTTGTTATTCTAGCAATCTTGGTATTGACACCAAGCAATGCATGGTCTATTCAGCAAGGCCACACAGTAACAGGAAAAGTTACTATCTCGGAAGACGGCTCGACTCTTCCGGGAGTAAATGTTGTCGAAAAGGGTACAAGCAATGGAACAATCACTAACACTGAGGGATATTATTCATTGACCGTCACTGATCAGAATGCGATAATCCTGTTCAGCTGGATAGGATTTAAAACTCAGGAAATTACAGTTGGAAGTCAAACTTCAATCGATGTGATAATGTCGCCAGACATTCTGGCTTTGGATGAAGTTGTTGTTGTTGGATACGGAACTCGGATGAAAAGTGAACTTACAGGATCGGTCGTTTCTCTTCCGAAGGAAAGATTGGAAAAATTGCAGTTTAACAATTTTGCCCTTGCGATACAGGGATCAATGCCAGGTGTTACAGTTACGGCCGGTGGCGGGGGAGCTGAAGGCAGTGATGTTGTTCTTTTAGTACGTGGAAGGAATTCCATTACTGCTGATAATGAGCCATTGGTAATCTTAGATGGTATCCCCTACTCCGGATCGTATTCATCTATTAATCCGTCTGACATTCAGTCCCTTGAAGTTTTGAAGGATGCTTCAGCATCAGCCATTTATGGGTCGAGAGGTTCAAATGGGGTAATTCTGATAACATCAAAGAAAGGAGTACCTGGGAAAATGGTGGTGAATGCGGAGTTCAGGTATGGAATCAGGACCGTAACGAATCTGCCGGATGTCATGACCGGGACGCAATTCTATGATGCAAAGATGTTTTACGACCCTGCCGCAGGTGTGGATCTTTCAGAAGAAGCAATTCATAATAGTTCAAATCCTGATGGTACACATTGGATTGACCTGGCAACCAGACAGGGGAGCAAGTTTAATGCAGGACTCTCTTTAAGGGGAGGTGCTGAAAATGTTAATTATTTTATCTCCCTTAATCATCTGGATGTTTCGGGTGTTTCGGTTAATGACGATTTCAGAAGAGAATCCCTTCGCCTTAACATGGAGGCCAAGCATAAGGATTGGTTGATTTTTGGCTCGAATAATCAGATTATTACAGCTGACCGTTCAGGTCAGGAAGCTGATTTTAGTGGCGCTCTCTGGATGAACCCTTTGTCTACTCCTTATGATGAAGATGGGAATTTGAACCTTTACCCTTATCCCGAAGATATATACTTTAGAAACCCATTAGGGCCAACCCTTTATAAAGATGATGACAAATCTTTTGAAATATTTTCTAATAACTACCTCGAGATAAAAATTCCTGGCATTGAAGGCTTAAGATACAAATTGAATACCGGCGTTGAATATTCAACAACCAGTCACTCACAGTATCGGGGCCGAAATTCTCCCATTGGGTTTGAGGATAACGGAGCTGCATCTGTTGATAATCGTCGCGGGACAAATATTGTGATTGAAAATTTGCTTACATATCAAAATTCATTTGGAAACCATAACATTGGTTTAACAGGCTTATACAGTTTCCAGGAAACAGTATTTAACAGAGACCGGGTGTCGTCAAAAGGTTTTGAGAGTGATGTACTTACCTGGTATCAAATAAGTCTTGGGGGAGGGATAACTCCGACACAGGATTATGCCAAAACGGACCTTCTGTCATGGATGGGGCGTTTTTATTATAATTACAATAAAAAGTACTATGCAACCTTTACTATTCGCAGTGATGGATTTTCCGGATTTGGAGAAGATACTAAATGGGGAACATTCCCATCCATCGCTTTGTCCTGGAACATTAAGAATGAAGATTTCCTCGCCAACAGTAATTTTGTCAATCAGTTAAAGCTGAGATTATCTTATGGTATAAACGGCAACCAGGCAGTGGGTCCCTACCAGACTATGTCAAGAATGGGAACCGAGAATGAAGATAACAGGAGCCATACATGGGATTACTACTACATTGATGGCACTACGACTTTACCGGGATTTATTCCGGTGGTTCTTGGAGCGCCAACCTTAGGGTGGGAGGAGACAGCTTCATTCAATGTGGGATTTGACTTTTTATTAGGCGGCTTATTGCAGGGAACAGTGGATTTGTATAATGCCAATACAGACAGATTATTGCTCGAAAGGAGTATATCACCTACTCTTGGTATTCCTTCGATTATTGACAACATTGGTAAAGTTAACAACAAGGGAATTGAACTGGGTTTGACTGCTTATATTGTTTCCGGCCGTGACTTTCAATGGAATGCTTCTGTTATCGGATCTTATGTAAAGAACGAAATTACTGCCCTTTATGGCAATGGCGGAGATGATTTAGCGAATAAGTGGTTCATCGGCGAGCCTATCACCTCAAATTTTGACTATATTTTTGATGGTATAATTCAAACACAGGAAGAAGCTGATGAATATATGTCGATGCTTCCATTAGAAACTGGAGTTGTGCCAGGAGTTGCCAGGGTGAAAGATCTCAACGACGACGGTGTGATCGATGACCTGGACAGAGACCTGATCGGCAAGGTTGACCCTGACCTGAATATTGGGATTTCAAGTTCATTGAGTTACAAGGGATTTAACTTCTACTTCCTGCTCCAGGGAGTGTATGGTTCCACCAAACCAAATGTTGCTTTGTACGAGGATCACTGGGGTTATCGCAGAAATACAACCTTTAAGGAATGGTGGACCCCGGAAAACCGGTCAAATACAATACCGGCAAATGCAAAAGGAAGCAATCCGTATAGTACCGGTTACTATCAAAAAGCAAACTTCTGGAGGTTAAAAGACATAATGCTTAGCTATAATCTGCCCTCAGCCCTTTTGAGTAATGTAGGCATCGATGAAGTCAGATTCTTCATCCAGGGTACAAATTTAGCAACATTTACAGATTGGTTTGGTATGGATCCTGAATTCGAAACGGATCCAACAATAGGTGAAGATTTTGAAGATCAGGATGATTTTCTTCCACTGCAAAAAGAAGTGGCATTTGGTATATCTGTTAGTTTTTAATCCTATTAATTTGAAATGATATGAAAAATATTAATAATATAATTTTAGTTTGTTTCCTGGCCATTATTACTTTGGGCTGTTCGGAATCAAAATTGGATGAGTATGGTCCGCATCTGATGAGCGCGAATAACCTGTACAAAAACCCGGAAGGTTTCAGGCTGGGTCTTAATGGATTGTATGCATCGGCGCGCATTGAAAAAATAGGGTATACCTCTAATAAGCCTACATTACACTTTACCTTTGTTGGCACTGATATCTGTTTTGGCCTGAATTATGGGAGTGATGTGAATAAATTCGGACTTGAAATTTTGCCATCCAATTCTCATTATGAATTCATGTGGAGCTGGCTGTATCAGGTTATCAACTCTGCAAACACAATCATAATCCGGGCTGAAAATCCGAATGTCGCTTGGAGTGGTACCGAGAAGCAACAGGTGCAGGGTGAAGCAAGATTCTTCAGGGCATGGGCTTACCGGCACCTGGTAAATCTATTTGGTGATGTCCCGCTATCTCTGGAGGAAGCAAGCGGAGCCAACATCAAAACGGATTGGGTAAGAACCCCTGTTGCAGAGGTGCGTGGGTACATATTGGAAGACCTTCAGTTCGCAGCAGATAATATTTCCGGGGTTCCGAATACAACAGCGAGCAATATCACAAGCTGGATCGCGAAGCACTATTTAGCTGAACTAAATATGGAATTGGGCAATAATGGCGAAGCGGCAGTATTACTCCAGGATATAATAGATAACAGCCCATACAAATTGGTTACCGAGAGGTATGGCGTTGACCTGGGTGAGCCGGGAGATGTATTCAGCGATATGTTCGAGATGGGCAATACGAACCGAAATGAAGGAAATACCGAAGTGATGTGGAGTTTCCAGACAGAGTATAATGTTCTTGGAGGGGATGAGTTGTGGAACCGGCGGTATTTTGGAAACCGGTATGACAAATTAAAGATTATGGGTACTGATAGTGTGGAAGTTGCTCCTTTTAAAATTACTGTTGACAGAGGCGGACGGGGAGTGGCTGATGCCAATCCAACCGTATTTATGATGCAATTGTACAAACCCGCAAACAACGCCGGCACACTCAATGACGACAGGGCATCGCATCATAATTGGCGCTTATTCTACATATTTGATTCAATATCAGGGGATGTGCTTCCAACCGGATATAACTGGGGAGATACCGTATGGTGTCATACGGATACGTACACTTATAAAGATTATTTGTTTGCCTTCTCCCGCAAGCACGATGAGGCGATAGAGGAAGATCCCAGACGTCATCAGGGTTCAAAAGATTGGCCGTACCTTAGATTGGCTGAAGTATATTTACATCTGGCTGAAGCGCAATTTAAAGAAGGAAATCTTGGAGGCGCTGTCTCCAGTATAAACACAATTCGCGCCCGGGCCAATGCAGATCCGATCACACAAGCTGATCTGTCAATTGATTTTCTCCTTGATGAACGTGCCCGTGAATTATTTGGAGAGGGGCACAGAAGGTATCATCTCCTTAGAAATAATAAATGGATGGAGCGTACTTTGCTTTACAATGATGCCGTAAACGATAAGGATCCGCTTGGATGGGGGAGCATAGGTCCGATTTCACCACGGGATTTGCTGCTTCCGATTCCTCAGACTGTAATTGATGCGAACCTGGATGCTGTACTTCCACAAAATCCTGGTTTCTAATGCATTAATACAAAAACCTGATACATTGAAAAAACTATCCTCCATAAGGTTTTTATAATTGGGGGATGGTTTTTTTAGTCCATAGAAACCTGTATTGCCTGAAGCTACTTAAAAGCAACTTAGATGCTGAGGTTTTCAAAATAGATAAACTTTCGGAATGAAATCATTTCATAAAACCAATATAAGACCAATGAAGATCGGTTTAATTCAGATAATTTTAACTGTGGCTATGGTCGCCACAATGGCTTGTTCACAAGAAGTGTCTGAGAATAAAAATGACAGCATACCCCTGATAAATGATAAATTTCCCCGGCTTATTATCACCAGTCAAAACATCAATGATTTTGTCAAGAATGCTGAAACCACTCATAAACACCTTTATGAGCTAACTATCCGCTTAGCAGATGATTTTATCAGGGAAGAGCCACCTCAGGCTCAAAATGCGCATAATAAGTACAGAAGAATAGGTGAGTCCTTGCCATCATTAGGATTAGCCTATCATCTGACCAAAGATGATAAATACCTTAAAGGAGCAGAAAAATGGATTGAGGTACTATTGGATGTAGAAACCTGGGAGGGAAGTTCAAATCTGGGCAGGTCTTCGTGGATAACCGGGATTGCACAAACCTATGATTGGCTTTATCATCATCTGGACAACGATCTGAAGAAAAAAATCATTAAACGACTTACAAATGAAGCAGAAATAGTAAAAAATACCGCGGCCAGGACAAGAGCCTTAAGTAATCACTTACTCATTGAAACTTCGGCAATAGGAACTGTTGGATTAATTCTTGATGATGATGATCCTGACGGGAAGATATTTTTAATGCAGGCAAATGAGTGGACTGAATACATAATCAATAATGCTCCTTTGGATGGATCCTGGGGAGAAGGCGTGCAATACTGGCAATACGGTCTGGGCTATTTCCTGAGATACCTTGAAGGTGCACAAACCTCCGGTTACCATGATTATTTTGAGGACTATGATTGGCTTAAAAAAACCGGCAGATTCCCCTTGCATTTTTCCGTACCCGATAAGTTAACCAGGGTAATTAACTTCAGTGACTGCGGAACAGACAGGTACTTGCCGGCCTTTTTATTCTACCTGCCTGCCAGTAAATATGCTGATGGTGTTGTACAGGATTTTGCCTTGAAAATCCAGGCCACTGAACCTCATAAATTGTCATGGTTTGACTTTTTAACATTTAATGCTTCAGTAGAGCCTGTAGATTATAAATCCGTAGAAGACAATTTCCATCATTTTGAGGATCATGGATTTGTAACTATGCGAAGTAGTTGGGAAAAGGATGCTACTCTGGTAGGATTTCGTTGCGGACCCGCTCCTGGCCATGCAAATCAGGTAAAACCCGAGAGAGTATCAAACAATGGCTACGGACCCGGACATCAGCATCCGGATATCAATCAGTTTGTAGTCTATGCCAATGGCACCTGGCTGGCCATAGATCCAGGGTATACTAAATTAAAAGAAACACGGAATCACAATACCATAATTGTAAACGGGAAGGGACAGGCTGGTGCGGGAGAAAAATGGCTGGACTATATGGCGTTCCAGAACCGTGAACCAGCTCCGAAAATAACATTTACCGAAACAACAGAGGTATTTGATTATGTAATAGGAAATGCAGGTAATATCTATGTTGACGAGGCGGATCTTGAGTATTTTGAACGTCAACTAATGTTTATAAAGCCAGACGTGATTATTATTGCGGACAGATTAAAAGCTAAAGTTAGTTCCACCTTTGAATGGCTGCTGCAGGCCAATGAAATAGCCAGTATTGAAAAAATGTCTTCGGGTTTCGAGGTAGAGAAAGAAAAGGCATCATTATCATTGTTCCCCTTATTGCCTACGGAGATTTTCTCCGAAGTAACTGAACGATTGGTTGAAGCTGCAGATGTTCACGGTTCACCTGATTATAATCAGGATGAAGCACTACTGAGGACCATTACATTAAAGACTACCGGTATTGAAACCACATTTCTGGTAGTACTTACTGTCAATAATCCGGGAGATACGAAACCTGATGTATCGATTAATGATGGACTGATCCGCATAATTAGGGATAGTAAAGAGATATTAATAAAATATCAGCCTGAGCGGGAATTATCTTCAAAAATATTGGAGTTTTAGAATCAGGATTAACCAGGATTATTTCTTCTGTGATTGCTTGAATTATACAGATTAACTTTTCAAAAAACACTGAAATGATAAATTCAGATAATTTAAAAACCTGGTGTCTCATATGCATGACTACATTGTTATTGGGTCGGATTTCTAACGCACAAAAAACTGAATGGATAACGGTAGATCCTGGAGGCAATGGCTGGCTGACTGCCTCAGCGATGCATCCTGTCTCCGGGGACCTGTATTTTTCGACAGATATGCGCTTTTCACTATTTAGAAGTACCGATCTGGGCGATACATGGGATCCCATTTCTAATGTTGTTCCGGGTACCTTTAACTGTATTGTAGGACATCCCTCCGATGAAAACATTATTTACGGCCACCAGGTGGGATTCATACCTGAAAGCAGCGGTATCTGGAAGAGCATGGATAAAGGCGATACATGGGAGATGGTGTTCCAGTCGGAACTATTCGGTACAGGCAAAGGTGAATCCGGAGTAATCCATCCGGGCAATACTGATGTAATGTATTGGACTGGTGAAGATGGCGGTATTATGAAATCTGAGGATGGAGGAAAATCTTGGAAGGATCATAGCAATGGCCTTCCAAAATCAAAACTGGAAAGAAACAGGCATCTGAATGAATTAGAGATCGACGAGGAATACGGGGTCTACTATCCGTCGAGAATGGGCTTGTATTTCCTGTCCCACGGAAAAAATAACTGGAAGTTACTAACAGGAGGATTACCTCAGTCAGATTGTTCCGATGTGCAACTCGCCCATAACGGAATACTATATGCATCTTTTCCGTCCTATGGATTATTTCGGAGTTTAAATAATGGGGGAAAATGGAAATTGATTACCAATGGACTGGATGGAAAATCCTGTTTCAGAGTTGTGGCGGTGGAATCGAAACCGGATATTGTATATGTGGCCACTGCAAAAGACAGAGGTGTGTACCGTAGTTCCAACCTCCGTCGATCGACTTAATTATCGTGCCCGCGGCTTTTTTTCTGGTAGAAGCCTCTTTGG
>DRHS01000072.1 GCA_011053095.1 Bacteroides sp. | reverse complement strand
GTTAAGGAACAGCTGAAGAACAGCAGGGACATGCTCCAGGACTTTGTGCCCAAGACGATGGAGAGCACTGTGGCCATGGAAAAGTATCACGGCATCGTAACAAGGTACGAAAAGTTAATATCAACGCAGAATTAAACTAGAGCCCGTTATTTCTGTAATCGGTATAGCCGGCGCCAGAAGCCATTCGGGGATTACGGCTGGCATGATGAGCAAGCAGATTGTGGTGATAGGTACTATGGTTTGACCCCCAGATACCTCCAAATCCATGAGATCCTTTTGTATGGTTTGAATTGAACATGCTTTCTGAAATAATACACCATTGAATGGTTATACTATCACAATGATAAACTGACATAGTTTCATCAACACTCCAACTTGCCGAAATGTGGTCTAGAATAATATTACTGGTATACCTGCTGGATACAGCATCAGAATCTTCACCAGATTCATCCCCAAACCTCACTCTTAGATACCTGATGATGACATGGTCAGCTTCAATCATCAGGGGGTAATTTTTTATGCAGATACCATCGCCCGGTGCTGTTTGCCCTGCTATTGTGATATTGGGGTTTTTAATATCCAAATCGCTATTCAGGTTTATCGTTCCCGAAACTCTGAATACGACAGTCCTTGCACCGGATGCTTCAACTGCACTGCGTAAACTACCTTCACCGCTATCATTCAAGTTAGTCACTTCGTTAACTACTCCGCCCCGGCCTCCTTTTGCGTATTTCCCATATCCTTCAGCGGTTGGGAATGCAAGTTGTTGAGATCTTGAAGTAGAAAAAAACAATAAAAAAACCTGTAGTGTTAGAGGAAATTTCCACATAATATATAGAATAAATTTGTTGAGTGTAATTAAGTTCTAATATTCATGGATAGTTTGTTCTTTGCCAAAGAATTTTCATTTGCCCAAAACTTTCATCTCCATTGCTTACTCATGAAACTCCCCTTTGGTCATTTCATTTTAAATTAACAAAAAACCTCATTTATTTTGAGCCTATAAATTCAACAAAATTTCCATCGGGGTCTTTAATCAGAACAAACTGACGGTTCGCATCCAGCATGGTGGGTGTCTCGCCAAGCGTTTTTACGTTGTGCTTTTTTACTCGTTCCAAAACAGGTATCATCGATTTTACAAATATTGTAATGTAGCGGATACCATTTTCATCTGGAATATATTTTTGGTTTTTGTGTGATGTTTTTTTTTTGAATGACATTAATTTCAATTCTGTTGCCTGTTCACTGTTTTCAAGTTTCAGCACTTTTATATCAAAACTCTCACCGTTACTCAAACCCATTCTTTGAGCTTTTTCTGAATCGACAGTAAATTCACGGACTTTCACCATTCCTACTACATTGTGGTAAAACTCGAGTGATTTGTCCAGGTCTTCAACTACTATGCCGATTGAGATAGCTGATTTGGCAAAATCATTTTGGGCGGATGAACTAAATGACATTGTTAGTATTCCGCAAATAAAGAGTACAATTAATTTTTTAGTCTTGTTCATTTTTTGTCTTTTATATTCAACTCCTCCGGTCCCCCTCCCATCCTGTCATCAATCCATTTGCCATCGTGGCAGAATTCCAGGAGTTCATCCCTGATAAATATCTGGACAGCTTCACGCACTTCCCCCGGATAGATCAGGTGGACATTTGGTCCGGCATCAATTGTAAAAGTAATAAAGCTCCCTGTTTCCTCACGGTATTTACGAATGCGTGAAATGATCTCAATGGTTGAGGGTTCAAGCAGGATGAATCCCGGATCAGAACTCATCATTAACCCATGAAGTGAAAGAGCTTCATTTTCGGTAATACGGATGAATGTCTCAACATCACCATTTTCCAAAGCCTGAAGGACTTCGGACAAGTTTTTTCCTGCCTGTTTATAGCGCCCGACAGCAAAGGGATGTGAATCCATAAGAGAGTGACCCTGGCTACTTGAGACTTTTTTCTGCCCGGGATTGACAATCAGGACTGCATCATTAAGGTCTGAGAAAACTGTATCCTTTTTAATCTCAAGAGCCGAGGCAAATTCATCGGAAGTGTCATCTTTCCCTTCAATGAATCCCCAGCTTGCAAATCCTCCAAAGACTGATCTTGAAGCAGAGCCCGATCCCAGTCTTGCCATAAAAGAAGCCTTGGTATAAAATTCTTCATCTGTTCTACGTCGGAGCATCATCTCTTCGAGTGAACAAATGCAGAGGGCAAGTGCACTCATGCTTGATGCCGATGATGCAATACCGGAGGAATGAGGAAAAGTATTATGACTCTGAATATCAAGAGAGAATCCGTTCAAAAACGGGAAGTATGGTAAAATGTTTGACAGGTATTTTCGGATCCTCATCCCAAATGCTTCATTTTCCTTCCCTTCAAAAGAATATTCCAGGGAAAAACCATCTCCGGAATGCGGCAGTGCGGTAAGCAACATTTCAGTTACAGCCTCCTTCAGGCTGAAACTAAGGGATGGATTCCGGGGAATCTGACCTTCAGACTTCCCCCAGTATTTTACAATGGCTATGTTTGAGGGACTTCTCCAGCCGGTACTGATGGTTTCCTTCCTGGACGGTAGTTTTGCCACAGCCTCCCTGGTATATTTATCATGCAGCTTACCGCTCATTGGATACGGATTTTATCATTTCATCATACGGTATAAAAATTTCAAGTCCTTTTTCCCTGAAATATCCCATAGCGGATTCCTGTCCGGACTCAAAACTGACATGAACGAAATCTCCACCCCAGGCGCCCAGTGATTTAACCATCCCGGGATAATCCCTGAACAATACATCTTTTACCGGTGGGCGGTCAAGGATTTTTCCGAGAATTTGCTCATGCTCAAGTAATAATTGAGTATAATCCTCAAGTCGCCCTGCCACCACAACTGCTTCAGATATTTCAGTAATACGGTCCAGATCTTTATCCCGGACCAGGGCATTATTAAGAAAATTCTTTACACTGACTGAACTATCCTGTTTGCGACCAAGATATACAAAAGCGAGATGATCAGTAAAATCCGGATGGAAATTCACCTCTGTGATCACCGGTGCCGGAATACCAGTGCTGTAGAGGATAGGACCTTCTGACCTGGCAGAGGCTACATCGTAACCGGATCCGGAAGAGGTCAATCTAAACAGTTTAAAAGGATCAACCTCAGCCCACCATGCGATATTCGAGATCAGGGAAGAACTGCTTCCGAGTCCCCAGTCAATATCAAACCCAATTTCAGAAACAGCTGAAATACCTTCCAGCCAATTCGTATTACCTTTCAGATCGGATGCTGCTTTCAGAAGATTTATCAGATTAACAGTCAGCTTTTCATTATCTGTATCCTGAACGGTCCACGATCCTATATCCAGGGTACATTGAAACCATGGTGCTCCTAATACTTTTGCAGTCCAGTGTAACAGGCCTCCCCCGGCTGCTTTGTAAACATAAAGAAATTGACCGGCTCTGGTGGGAAGGGAAAGTGATTTTGCCCCCTGAAGGACAAGGTATTCACCCGTTATTAAAAGCTTACCGTTGGAATAATACCTGTATACCGGTTCTTCCATCAATCATCGGGTATTTCCTTGGTTCTGAGAGCAGTGATATAATCCTGCGCAGCCCGATAAGAGACAGTTTTATCGCGGAAATATTCTAATGCAGAATCTTTCTCTTCCTGTGTGGCACCTATAGCTCTGAGAATATTGGCAAGGTGCATTTTCATATGTCCTTTCTGTATGCCTGAGGTTATCAGTGACCATATGGCAGCAAAATTATTAGCGAGTCCGGCAGAAGCTGCTATCTGCATGAGCTGTCTTGCATCCGGGTGTCCCAGAAGGTCCATTGACAATCTTGCAAGCGGATGGCTTGTGGTGAGTCCACCAACCGTACCGATCGCCATAGGTACTTTTAGTTCATACTGGAAGAGTCCACCACTCAGATCGGCAACGGTGAGAGCTGAATACCTCCCTCCTGAAGATGCAAAGGCATGCCCTGCTGCTTCGACTGCCCGGTAATCGTTGCCTGTTGCCATTACCAGGGCATCAATTCCGTTATAGATCCCCTTATTATGGGTAACTGCCCTGTAGGTATCGTACCTGGCTATATCCACAGCATCCCGGAATTTTTCCGCAAAGCCAAGGGCATCAAGTCCACTTCCCATTCCTGCAAGATCCTGAATAGTGCATTCGACCCGGCAGGTAACAAGGCACTCCGGTGTGTGGTTTGAAAGAATGGCCATATTAATGTCCATGTCATGTTCGTCGATAAGAATTCCTTTCTCCCGGAAGAATTCCGGCAGCAACCGGCTAAAACACTCAAGGCAGGTATTTATAAAATTAGCTCCCATCGAATCGGCTGTTTCAAATTTTGCTTCCAGCTTGTAATGGGTTGGCATCTCAGGCTTCATATCCCGGATTGTTATGGACCTGATACCTCCTCCCATTTTCTCCATATTTTCTGTAATATGGCTGCTGTTTTCGATAAGATAGGATTCGATCTCCTTTTCATTGTCCAGCAGTAGTTCAGGGTTTGCCCTCCATTTAAAGTATATGTGCCCGGGTTTCACAGTTGAGATCACTTCTGATCTGAATCCTCCCCTTGTAAACCATAATTTAGCTGCTCTCGAAGCTGCGGCAACAACCGAACTTTCTTCGATTACGAGAGGGAGTATGTATGGAGTGTCATTTATTAAGAAATTAGGCGCAAGTCCAAAGGGCAATATAAAATTACTGACTGTGTTTTCACTTAATTCATCAATGAGGGACTGAACCTCTGGATCATGGTGCCAGTATCGGCTAAGTTCCCTGGCAAATTGTTCAGGATTTGATATAAGGTTTCCGGCAAGGGCGATCTTTTCCTTTTTTGACAACCTGGAAAAACCCGATACCGGTTCCTTCTGGCTCATTTTAATCTTCTTTTAGGGTGAGATATGCTTCAGCAAGGCGTAAACCGCTGACCTGGTGGCTCACAAATTCACGTAGTATTTTATAATCTCCACGGGCATATTGCAGGAAACTGCTGGCCTGCCCGTAAATGGCAGGAAGCTTTGATTTTTTTATAAGATAATAACCGTCAAGGAAGCTTTTAATACCTCCTGAGATTATAAGTTGCCTGCATCTGGTTTCTTTCTCGGTATCAATCAACCTGTTAATGGTCTCTGTCATTTCAACTGCATCATGTCCGACTTGGGATGCCGGCTCATAGAACTTCCTTACCTGGTCATCTGCCCGCATCAATTCCACGAGAGCAAAATTGGTTCCACCATATGCGGCAAACTCAATTGCTTCAAGGGGAAGTTTAAGAAGTGCTTTCAGGCTTTCGGGTCCCATTCCCTGTCCCACTTCCTTAACAATAACGGGGTATTCAACCAGTGCCAGAAGCTCTGAGATTGTTTCGATTGGCGGTTTGAGAAGATTGTCTCCTTCCGGTTGGCACCATTCCTGGATTGGATTGACATGAATGACGAGTCCATCTGCACGAAGTTTACCCAGAAGTTCTTCAATTCTTCCGGTTTGTTTTTCTGCAAGGAACATTTCAATCTGGGCAATACCGAGGTTTGCGTAAAATGGATACTCATCCCCTATGATTGGCCGCATATTAAAATCTTCGAAATGGGTTTCATCTTCCATAATGATCCGGCATGAGCCGAGACCCATTCCCATTCCAAATTCGTTGCAGGCCCTGGCAAGGTTACGGTTTATGGTACCCGCCATTTTCGTTCCTCCTGTCATGCTGCTCACCCAGAGCGGCACTTTCTGAGTTTTTCCGAGAAATTCGAAGGGCTCATCATCCCCGGAAGGGTGTGCACTCAGCATCGGTTCATAATTAAACCGCTTATCCAGAGATTCAGGTAAGGTCTGGGAATTAAGGGCAAGATCGATATGGTCTTTTTTCCTTTCTTCCATATGCCGGAAAATATTAGAGTCCCAGTTTACGGGAAATAACAAGTTTCAGGATTTCGGATGTACCTTCTCCGATCTGGAGCAGCCGTTGATCCCGGTAAAATCTTTCGATGGCTGTTCCCTTTATCAGTCCATATCCTCCGTGTATCTGAAGTGCTTCATCTGCCACCTCTTTTGCGATTTCGGAGCAATATAATTTGGCGATAGCTGCTTCCCTGCTGAATTGTTTTCCCTGATCCTTAAGCCAGCATGTCCTGTACAGGGTATTCCTGGCAGTTTCAATTTTTACATCCATCTCTGCAAGCTTAAAACCAATGGCCTGGAATTTTCCAATAGGCCTTCCGAATTGCTCACGTTTCTTAGCATAGGCAAGAGCCAGTTCAAAAGCACCCTGTGCAAGACCCAGTCCCATAGCAGCAATCGAAAGCCTCCCCCCGTCAAGTGTTTTAAGCATTATTTTTGAACCCTGTCCTAATTTGCCAAGAAGGTTTGCTTCCGGAACACGGCAATCATTAAAATCAAGTTTCGAGGTATCGATTGCCCTCCACATCATTTTATTATGGATCCTTGCAACACTTAAGCCGGGAGTATCCTTTTCGACGATAATGGTTGAAAGTTCCTTCCTGTCGTTGGAATATCCTGTTACGGTCTGGACGGTCAGGCCGGCAGAAATTGCAGTTGATGCGTTTGAAATGAACATTTTCTGTCCATTGATCACCCATTGACCGTTTACCTTTTCTGCGCTGGTCCTGGTACCCTGGGAATCTGAACCAGCTGTTGGTTCAGTCAGACCAAATGCCCATAATTGTTTTCCCGTAGTAAGTCCGGGAAGGTATTTTTCTTTTTGTTCTTCTGTTCCGAACTGAAATATTGGGCCTATCCCCAGTGAGTTATGAGAGGCTACAATTCCGGCCTGAGAACTATCCACTCTTGCAAGCTCCTCAACTGCAATAATATAAGAAAGGGTGTCCAGGTTGGCTCCTCCATATTTTTCGGGAAGTGTGATCCCGAAGAGTCCAATATCTCCCATCCTGTTTGAAAGTTGAACTGAAAATTCTTCCTTCTGATCTAGCTCGGCCGCAATTGGGGCTATCTCCTTCTCCGCAAAATCCCTGACTTTTTTTCTCAGGGCATTATGTTGTTCAGTAATATATGGCATGTTTGATGAAATGGTCTGATAAAATGGTCTGTAAAAATAGAATTATTTATTCAATCTGTAATAATGGTTTATTCACTTCTACTTGTTCACCCTTAATAACTAATATTTTTATGACCTTTGCATCCCTTGGTGCAAGTATGCTATTTTCAATCTTCATTGAATCAATTGAAAGAAGAACATCCCCTTGTTTTATCTGTTCCTTTTCCTTCACCCTGATCTCAATTATTTTTCCGTACATCGGAGAAACAATTATTGAATCATTAAATTCCGATCCATTGGATGATTCCATACGCGCGGGTTCATCCGGAAGGGCGTCCCATCGTTTAAACAACAAACTGACTCCCTTGTAATCAACCACTTCATGTGCGCTTGGAAGCCTTGAATATACCACCTTTCTTGGCTCTCCGTTCATCAGAAAACGGACAGTACCATGGTTGAATTTGACTGAAGATATTTCACATGAAATCTCATTATAGATAAATCTGAGGCTTCCTCTTTTTGAGGATTCAAGCTTTACTGAAATATTTTCTCCCTCAAGTGAAAATCTGAAACTACCGCAGGCCCTCCAGTATCCTGTTGCATGCCATGGATCAGGAGCTGTTTCCTCATCGGTGTTTTTCTTTCCATCCAGAAGTGTCGCTGCAAGGAATCCGGCAATATAGAATGGCCTGTCAGCCTGGTCTTTTCTTTTACGGATCCCTTCAAGCAGGTAATCCAACCTCCGGTCACAATATTGTGTTGATATTCTATTCTCAATAAAATCCGCATCGCCGATAATCTCCCGGAGGAACATCAGGTTGCTTTCTATTCCGAGTATTGAAGTATCTGTAAGACCGGTGGACAGATGATTGATTGCTTCCCTCCGGTCCTGTCCCCATACAATCATCTTGGAAATCATGGGGTCATAATTTGAAAAAATATTTGAAGGACCGTCAAGGGATGAATCTACCCGGATTCCCTGATCGGCAGGTTCTTTGTAAAGGGATACATATCCAGGGGAGGGACGGAACCGGTTAACCGGGTCTTCCGCATAGATCCTTGCTTCAATGGCATGTCCTTTGATATTGATATCTTCCTGAGTAAAGGCAAGAGGAAGTCCCTGTGCAATCCGAATCTGTTCCTTAACAAGGTCGATACCGCTCACTCTTTCAGTTACTGCGTGTTCAACCTGTATCCTGGTATTCATTTCAAGGAAGTAAAACTTTTGTGACTCGTCAACCAGGAATTCAATCGTGCCTGCGCTTGTATAGTTCAGCTTCCGGGCAATCCTGGTTGCGGCTTTACCCATTTCAATCCTGGTTTCAGGTTTTAGCCAGGTGGAGGGTGATTCTTCAATGATTTTCTGGTAGCGGCGTTGAATGGAACATTCCCTTTCATTTAAATGAACGACATTACCATGTTGATCGCCCAGAACCTGAATCTCGATGTGCCTTGCAGGGTCAATGTACTTTTCGAGAAATACATCCCCGTTACCAAAATAATTACTGGCTTCCCTCCTTGTTGTCTCAAGAGAAGATTTAAGCTCCTCAGCCTTGTTGACAATCCTCATTCCTTTTCCACCCCCACCTGCTGCAGCTTTTATCAGTAGGGGGTAATTAAGCTTTTCCGATTTATTCAAAAGCTCGCTGAAACTGGCTATTTCAGCCTTTGTAACCGGGATATTGAGATTTTCAACTTCTCTCCTGGCCGCAATTTTATTACCCATCAGGCGGATCACTTCCGATCCTGGTCCGATAAAAACCAGACCATTCTTTTCACAAGCCTTTGCAAACAGATGGTTTTCTGAAAGGAATCCATATCCAGGATGTATTGCATGAGCTTCGTTCTGTTTTGCGAGGGAAATCATTTTCTCAATATTCAGATAGGTATCCTGTAGCTCAGTGCCCTTAAGTGGAAGGGAACGATCAGCCATGCGACAATGATAAGCCTCCGGTCCGTCAATATCAGAGTAGACTGCAAGGGTAAGCAGTCCCAGTTCCCTGGCAGCTTTGATTACCCGGACTGCAATCTCACCACGGTTCGCAACAAGTATCTTATTGATCTCCATCAATCAGCATATAATAGTTCATCACCTGGATTTCGTTTGCCAGGATGGTTTTCTTTTTTCGAAAAACGCCCCTATTCCTTCTTGGCCTCATCTGAAATACGTGCCCTGGCAATTAATCCGGTGCAAAGTTCTTTTAGTTTCTCTGTGTCAGGTTTCTCTTCAATTTCAATTAATAGTTTTTTGGTGGCGGATAAGGCACCTGGGGCATTTGACAGTATTTGTCCTGCGATTTCTGAGATTTTCTTTTCTTCTTCTTCCTCATTGGTTATAAAATCAATAAGTCCCGAATTAAGGGCTTCTTCGGCTCCAAATGTATAGCCCCCCAGCATCATTCTTTTGGCCTTAATCACTCCGGTGCGTCGAACAACAAAAGGAGCCACGGTTGCAGGGACAAGTCCCAGCCCTACCTCACCGAATGAAAAGAGGGCTCCCGAATCAGCAAGAGTGTAATCACAGGCAGCCGGAAGTCCATTTGCTCCTCCGTGTATACCCCCGTGAACATAACAAATGGTTGGGATATGCAGCCTGTACAGTGCATCAAAACAATCGTAGAACAGTCCCGCTTCATTCTTAAGCTCAATCTCACTTTTACCGGAGATATCAGACATCCCGGACAGGTCGGCTCCGGCAGAGAATACTTTTCCCCAGCCCCTTAATACCAGGACAGCGACTTTATCTCCAATATATAAATCCCCGAACAACTGAATCAGCTCATTCAACATTTCTGTATTGAGGGCATTTCGCTTTTCCGGGCGGTGAAGCCAGCAATGCAGGACATTATCCCTGAATTCTGTTTTAAGGGTTTTGAAATTCATTTCTTGACATATGTTACATTCGGTATACCCCTGTCTTGGGATCCGGGAAGGGTTTATTCAGTGACATTGCAATACCCAGGGCAACTATCTTTCTGGTATCCACAGGATCGATGATCCCGTCGTCCCATAGCCTGCTGGTACTGTACCAGGCAGATCCTTCATGCTGATATTTCTGAAGGATTGCATCTTTAATTTTCCGTACTTCTTCTGCCGGCATTTTCTTTCCGGCAGCTTTCATCTGATCTATCTTAACCCGGCTGAGAACATTGGCGGCCTGTTCTCCTCCCATCACAGATATTCTTGAATTTGGCCACATAAACAGCAGCCTGGGCTCGAATGCCCTGCCTGCCATGGCATAATTTCCGGCCCCGTGAGATCCTCCGTAAATGATCGTGAATTTTGGTACACTGGCGGTGGATACCGCATGAATAAGCTTGGCCCCGTCTCGTGCAATTCCCCGGTGCTCATATTCCTTTCCAACGATAAAACCGCTGATGTTCTGAAGGAAAAGGATGGGCGTTTTCCTGTAGTTGCACAGTTCAATGAAATGAGTGGCTTTGAGAGAGGTTTCGGAGAACAACACTCCGTTATTGGCAATTATTCCAACCGGAAACCCCATAATCCGGGCAAACCCGGTAACAATGGTGGTTGCATAATTCGCCTTGAATTCCTGGAATCGGCTGCCATCTACCATCCTGATAATTATTTCTTTGGGATCGACAGCTTTTCGGGGATCTGAAGGAATAATTCCATAGAGTTCTTCGGGATCGAAGGCTGGTGGTTCAATAGTGGTTTGTAGAAGATTCTGTTTATGGGGTGGATTAAGGTTCTCAAAAATATTGCGACAGATCTGTATGGCATGTGTATCGTTATCAGCAAGGTGATCTGCCACACCTGAAATCCGGGTATGAACATCCGCACCACCGAGTTCTTCCGCAGTAACATCTTCTCCGGTTGCAGCTTTTACCAGTGGTGGACCACCAATAAAAATGGTACCCTGGTTCTTTACAATAATGGTCTCATCGCTCATCGCGGGAACATATGCACCGCCAGCAGTGCAGGAGCCCATAACTAATGCAACCTGAACTATTGCCTCGGCGGACAGCTTTGACTGATTAAAGAAAATTCTTCCAAAATCAAACTTATCCGGAAATACCTTGTCCTGTTCCTGAAGAAATACACCTCCGGAATCTACCATGTAGACAACAGGCAGATGGTTTTCCATGGCTATTTCCTGTGCCCGGATATGTTTCTTAATTGTCTCCTTTACATAGGTCCCCCCCTTCACAGTTGCATCATTGGCTACAATAACGGTTTCCTGTCCATGGATAAGTCCCACTCCCGTTACAATCCCGGCAGAAGGAAACTGGTTATTGTACTGGTCCCACGCTGCAAAACCCGATAGCTCAAGAAACGGAGTATTTCTGTCCACCAACAAGTCAATCCGCTCGCGGGCAAGTAATTTATTTCGGGATATGTGTTTCTCTACAGCTTTTTGAGGTCCGCCTTCCTATACCAGGCGGAGGCGCTCCCTGTACTCTTCCAAAAGTTTCAGGAATTCCTTCCTGTTCTTTTTAAAATCCTTTGATTCAGTATCTGTATTGCTATTCAGGGTGAACATTGGCTAAGGCAAATATCATAAATTCCATGACAATATTTATTAAACAATGCATTAATTCAATTGTTTATTTCTCAGATTTGCATATGGCATTTGTAAAACAAATTTTATTAACTTGCGTTTTATAGTAAAAACCACGATCATGGTACATGCACATGCAGGCAATGCGACAGAGATGCTGAAAAAGAAGTTCTCTCAGAAGAAGTATCATCATCCGGTAATCGGACATTTTGCTGATAAGAGTGTACAGTTTAAATCAATTATCGAAGCCTCCAAAGTCACCGGGCTTCATCCTACTCTTATTTTTGAAGCTTGCATCGGAAAAATCTTCAAGGCACAGAATACCTACTGGGAATATGTGAAAGGTAACCACTACATCAAATACAAAGCTTATTACATTAATGCCCAGGAAAGTTACACCAGGGTTGGTGGATTTAACGGATAGAAATATTTACGTGATTTTAGTGAGCCATCGGGACATCTGATGGCTTTTTTTTATTCAAATACTATGCGATCGAAAACCAGTGCTATTTGATCCGGTTTTTTTGCACTTTTAAGAGCTTCTTCGAAATCGTCAGTATTCTGCCGGTAGATTGCAAATCCAACATCCAGGTACCATCCAAGTTCCCGAATAGCAGTTGAAGTATCAATCTCTCCTTTTTTGAACTGTTTTTTGTAATGTGAATTAAGCTTCTTAATGGATTTATAAATGGTTGGTTTATCAACAATAGTCTCTGAGACCGGATGGGTACCAGAGCCCCCCGAGACATACGTATAGCTCAACCTGACCCTTGTATACTTCACAGCCATTTGTTCTCCCAGAAAATGATTTTCTATCGCCATTTCATCCATTTCAAAGCTTGCCGTATCACCAAGATAGTTCAGGAATACAAAATTTTCCTGTGCGCTCGCGCTGATAACAAATCCAGCCACTCCCAGGAGGAGGATAGTAATTTTCAATTTCATTGGTTGTTCTCTTTATTCAAAAATAACCGGAACAAAAATATATTTAATTGACACAATCATAACAATAAATATGTTAAAAATGCAATATAAATAATGGGTTATGGGACTTTTCTACTTGTATCCCTGTGTAATACCAGTCCAGCGAATAGCATTTTCCAGCAATCTTATGAAGGATTCATTTTCGAATGCATATTTATCATGCCCGCCCATCAGATAAACCACCCTGGAATTTTTCACTTCATGGCTCCAGCCAATATAACGGTCACAATCCGGATGCACCGTTTCAAGTAGATTATGCACTCCCGGCAATTGTAAAGTATTTGAATATCCCTCATCATGGATTTCAAAGTCCCCTACCCCTCTGGTTACAGGGTGATTGGGATCTGTAATATGTACCTGAAGGTCTATATCATGCCTGTAATCACTGAACTGCGTTGAATCCAGGGTGGAACCCGGCTGTACATACCTGCCTCCTACAAGCAGGGTGTAATCTTTCCATTCCTGATGGGAAACCAGGCTATGGTGTAGAAATACCATTCCGGTACCACTCTCAAACTCATTTAGAAATGTTAACTTTTCCTCTTCCGAAATGGCCTGCCACATATCATAGAAAACGATAACATCGAATTGCCGGCCCCGGTCAAGCAATTGCCAGGCATCGGGTTTCAGTACCAGCTCTGTTTCCATCCCGTCCATTTGGCTGAACATGGCTACAAACTCAGCCGTATCATAACTGTGACCTCCGGTTACAACCAGGACGGATATCTTATCTGACGATAATCCGGATTTGCAATGAACGGCAGTGGTCAGGAAAAGTATTCCAAAAACAGTGTAAACAATTGCTCTCATCTCTGTGAATTAAGTTGAGTAATTCAGCTAAATTACTTAATGCAGGAATAATGTCAATAAAATATTACCCGGAATCGGGCAAAACAGAATAACTTTTAATAAATAGTATATACCTTAACCAATTCGGATATCATGAGATCTGGCCCGCCTTTCCGGAGGAAATCAGGGAAGCGAGGGATGCAGAATACAACTAATCATAATTATCATGAAAAAAAAAGTAATTCGTGTCGGATTTGCGGGCAGTGGATTTGCCGCAAAGTTTCATTACGAGGGACTTCAGGGTGTCCGTAGTGCTCAGCCTGAAATAATTGGGGCATATTCAAAGACTCCGGAAAACCTGGAAAAATTTACCAGGTCCAGAGAAATCACTGCCTTCAAAAGTCTTGAAGAAATGATCGAAAGTGTGGATGTAGTACATGTTTGTACGCCACCGGTTACACATGAACCGATAGCAATCGAAGTTTTAAAAAAGCAGAAGCATGTCATAATTGAAAAACCTTTTACAGGATATTTCGGCAACGGAAAGGAAGATTTTAATGGGGATTCCTTTCCAAGAGAGGAGGGACTAAGCAAAGCCCTTGAAAGCATCCGCAAGTTGCTGGAAGCTGAAAAAGCGAGCAAGGGAACCATACTGTATGCCGAGAACTGGATATACGCCCCGGCTGTGCAAAAGGAAAGGGAAATCATCGAAAAAACCGGTGCCCAGATCCTTTGGATACAGGCACAACAGGGACATTCTGGTTCTCATTCTCAGGATTACGGTAAATGGAGGCTCTCAGGAGGAGGTTCTCTGATGGGCAAGGGTTCCCACCCCTTAAGTGCAGCGATCTACCTGAAGCATACAGAAGGCCGGGTAAGGTTCGGGAAACCCATCCATCCAAAAACCATTTCTGCCCGCACACACGCATTGACACGGATGCCGAATTTTGAGAATCAGGGACACCTTAGAGACAGCTATACAGATATCGAGGATTATGCAATAATCCATATTGTTTTTGAGGATGGCACCATCGCAGATATTACAGCCAGCGAACTGGTTCACGGTGGTGTAAAGAACCGTGTGGAAGTGCATGCAAATAATCACAGGAGCATTTGCAATATAACACCCAATGATGCAATGCAAACCTACAACCCTGTGGATGAAAACTTCAGTGACATATACGTGGTCGAGAAAACCGGAACAAAAGAGGGCTGGTCAAATATATCCCCGGATGAAGGCTGGTTCAACGGGTACCAGCATGAAATGGAAGCTTTCTACAGGTCGATGGCAGAGGGAATACCTGTTGAAAGCAACAGCAGTCTCGGCGCAGATGTTATTGCAACCATATATGCTGGATATGTTTCGGCAGAAAAAGGAGGTATAGAAACACCAATCACAATACTTGAATAATCATTAATATTTATTTATAAGATATCCGGCAATCCTCCTTACATAATTATCCGTTTCTTCCCTGTCCAGTTCCCTTAGATCATTTTCGAACAGGGCGATTACTTCCTCCCCCAGGGCATCAATTACATTTACTGCATGCAACTGGACCCTGGGATTGCTGCTGCTCAATCTCTCACTGAGTGCATTTACAGCAAGGTCTTTCTCATTCATACCGTACAATGCCTCAGCCGCGGCTACTGCAACATCCCCGGATTCATGAGAAAGGCAGAGAATCAGCTGCTGCTTATTTAAAGCCGATTTATCCCGGCAAACGGCTGCTCCCATGGCTCCCCAGTAACGTATAGTAATATTGTCACTTTGTAATGCCTCGTTGATCTTTGAAATATTTTCCTCCGAAGCCGCATAGGCAAACTCCAGAATTTCTTCCAGGGGATAATTGTCTGACTGTGCATGCTCGTAAATAATCCCTTCCTGGTCAATTGCATAAAGCTCACCTTCAGAAGCAAATCCTGCATCCCTGTACTCAATGATATGCCTTTTCATTTCCGCCCGCATTTGATCAAGCAGTTCCTTGTATTGAGGGTCCCCTGCCAGGTTATTTACTTCCCAGGGATCAGCTTTATCATAGAGTTCTTCAGGGGGTTTCTTCCCCCAGAAAATACTTTGTATTTCGTTGCAATTGCCATCCAGGTATGTCTTTTCCCAAGCATTGGTAGTCTTCATATTCCAGAGGTAATTGATATGCTGTCCATATGGCCGGTGCGGCATGAAATTTACGATGTACCTGTACTTCTCATTGCATATTCCGCGCATCATATCGATGCGTTCATCCATTCGGCCCCTGAAAAAATAAACATATTCCGGAGCCTTTTCTGTATTCTCGCCCAGAAATGCACTTCCCAGCAGGTACTCAGGTTTTTCAATTTCTGCAAGGCTGAGCAATGTAGGAACCAGGTCCACGAAACTGATAAGACGGTCATCTCTGCTGCCTGGCTTACCCGGAGCCAGGTTTTTATATTTTTCAGGAAATCTCACAATGAATGGAACCTGAGTGCCAGTATTGTAGATAAACCGCTTGCTCCTGGTCAGCACTCCTCCGTGATCGCCATAAAATATTACAATGGTGTTTTCCGATAATTCCAGGTCATCCAGTTCTTCAAGTATGGCTCCCGCCTCTACATCCATCGCCGTGATGTTATCGTAGAATTTAGCCCAGTCCTCGCGTACTTCAGGAAGATCCGGGTGATAGGGAGGGATATTCATTTTATCAGGGTCGTGAACCAGTTCACCGGGCTCATATTCGAAAACCCTCGATTCGTGTGAAACGGTAATATTAAATATGGCAAAAAATGGCTGGCCCGGCTTCCGGTTTTTATAATGCGCTTTGCCTGCCGATTCATCCCAGATTAAATCGACATCTACATTCCCTGTGTTGTAATCTGTTTTCCTGTTATTGGTGCAATAGTATCCCGCTTCCCGAAGATAGAGTGGATATGGCTTAACAATTTCCGGTATTTTGTAGGTACTCCTCATATTGTGGGTACCAAGGCTGGAGGCATACATCCCGGTCAGGATTGTGTTACGGGCCGGTGCACAAACAGGTGCATTGGCATATGCATTTGTATATAGCACACCCTCTGAGGCCAGTTTATCCAGATTTGGGGTGACGGCATTACTGTCTCCGTAACAACCCAGGTAGGGGGAAATATCCTCACAGGTGATCCATAGGATATTGGGTCTTTCCTGCCTGTCGGTTTGATGGGCTTGACAGGAATGCAGGGCCATGCCGGTGGCCAGAACTATAATGAAACTCCTTATACTCATAGCGTTGCATAGTATTGTTATGTTAACCTTACTAAGATCTTACCTTTTCACACGGGCATTGCCTTCCCAAATGCTCCAGATCTGTTCCTCATCGGCAGGTTCGGCATAATCGGTCAGCAGGGTTGTAACAAGTGCACCGCTGGCCCAGCCAAACTGAATCCACTTTTCAGGTTCCCATTC
>DRHS01000071.1 GCA_011053095.1 Bacteroides sp. | reverse complement strand
TTTGCATTTGATTCAATATTCTAAAGTTATTGACTTTTCTAAAAGTTTTGCTACCACCAATTGTATTGAAAACCTGAACTCACAGATAGGAAAATACTTGAATAAGGTAAAGTACTGGAAGAACTCAAAAGAACGGTATCGATGGATAGCAGCGGCTTTGCTCGAGATTGAGCTAAAGATGAGAAAAGTCAATAACTTTAGAATATTGAATCAAATGAAAAAAACCATAAAAGAAGAAATTCAAAAACGAACCTCTCAGCAAGGAATTTCAACTAGAAATGGGACATGATCACAACAAATATCTATTCATACTATTACACTTAGTTGGACTGGAAAATCATAGTAATCCTCTTTTCACTTTTTTTTGAAAAATTATTTTCATTTACTTCTAGATTAATTGTCCTATAACACGTGTTGAACTAAACCCCGGGATTTCTCCCGGGGTAGATTTTTGTGCAATTTTATAGTGTCTACATTAAAATTGAACAATATGGTTAAAATTAAAAAAAACAATCGTCATGGGAGCAAACATTAGCTCCTGATTTTGAGAAGATGCGTCACCGGATGGTAATCCAGAACCTCTCTGCGAGAACCATCCGTAGTTACATGCACTATCCTTTGAAGCTGGCAGAGTATTTCGATGCTGTGCCGCAAGATCTTACTACCGATGAGATTTATGCTTTCCTTGTATACCTGAAAGAAGAGCGTGGTTTGAGCCGCAGTACCATTCATATCGCGGTAAGTGGTATCAGGTATTTCTATCAGCACATATTAAAACGTTCATCCATTATCGATGATGTACCCTATCCTAAGCAGGAAAAATACCTTCCAGAGATATTATCAGGCAAGGAAGTGAAGCAATTGTTTGTGCTGACCAAAAATATCAAGCACAAGGCCCTGTTGATGCTGGCATATTCAGCGGGTTTGCGTCGCGGTGAGATTATCGGACTGCGCCTTGTTGATGTTGACCGTAAGAACATGCAGTTGAACATTCGTCAAGGCAAGGGCAATAAAGATCGCAAAGCCATTTTATCAAGGTACATGTTGGGAGTACTGGAACAATACTACCAGTCCTATCATCCCGAAAAATATCTTTTCAATGGAAGGAAAAAGTCTGAGCTGATCAGTGAGGGAGCGGCAAACTGGATTTTTCGCCAGGCCATTAAACGGACAGGGATCAAAAAGGATCTGTCTCTGCATAATCTCAGGCACTCATTTGCTTCTCACCTGTTGAGTATGGGTGTCAGTTTGCTGGATATACAGATGCTTTTAGGCCACTCGGATATCCGTACCACGATGGTTTACCTTCACCTGAACCGGCGCAGGGGCACTGCTCCCTGCAGTCCTCTGGATATCCTGTTTAGCTGATGCGTAGTCAGTGGGAACTGGCTGATGTGATCGACAGGTTCCGCGAAGCACTTGAGCAAAAATATCCTTTATCATCACAACAAAAGGGGGTGCTCACGCTTTTGCAGCAATGTCATACTTCAGCCATGGGAGGACATCTGTGGCATTGCCCCGGGTGCGGCCATCAGCACATCAGCTATAACGCATGCCGCAACAGGCACTGTCCAAAATGTAACGGACTCAGAAGATTGCAATGGGTCGAGGCACGCAAAGCTGAAGCTATGCCTGGGGGATACGCCCATATCGTATTTACCTTACCACACGATCTAAACGATTTGTGCCGGGAATATCCTCGTCAGATGTACAACTTGCTTTTCCAAACCGCATGGCAGACCATGGAAGCTTTTGCCGGGGATAGTAAATACCTGGGTGCTCGTACCGGTATGGTTGCTGTGTTACACACCTGGGGCCAGAACCTGATGCTTCATCCCCATGTTCATTGCCTTGTACCCATGGGGGGACTCACCCGACAGGGAAAATGGAAACAAGCCCGCAGCAAAGGAAAGTTTCTTTTCCCGGTCAAAGCAATGAGTAAAGTCTTCAGAGGTAAATTTACCGATGGTTTATATCGTCTTGATCAAAATTTTAACAAGGAAGTAAAAGGTTACCACCAAACGGAACATTTCGGTACCACGGAGCCGCAATTTAGTCAAAAAGTGCCTGTAATAGTCCCAGGCCAGGTAAATAACCGGTCCTAGTTACCTGTGGCTCTACTTTGTAAGGTATTTTATAACATCGATATCGTCTCCATTAACTCTTCAATTCCATATCCTTCAAATTCTGTACTGAGAATCTCAGGCCTCTCATTAAGAGAGAAAGCATGCTCAATATCTGAATATTGATGGCCTCCGGCAGCTGTCAGATATTCCTGGTATAATATCCTTTACCGTCACAGACCGTACAATTTTTAATCCTGCCTTTGCATTTGCACTCGATCATAACTTCATGCAATGCAGTAGTATCATCCTTCTCCTTCTGGTTCATGCCTGACCCCAACCAGTCTTTCCAGCCGTTCCACCCATTATCCTGGTAGGCGATTTCCGGGAAAGCATAAATGTTCTCTGTCCTGGCAGGTTTATGTGGCAGTTTTCCCCGGCAGAAGTAGTCCCAGTCTTTGCGTTCCCTGAGTTTCAGGGAATGAATGAACTTCCTCGTAGATTTAAAATCGCGGTACGGGATTTCCGATCCTAACCAATCTTCCCAGCTGA
>DRHS01000070.1 GCA_011053095.1 Bacteroides sp. | reverse complement strand
AATGAATCCCTGGTAATTGAAGCAGGTGTTGTAGTTGATTTCGAAGGACATTTCCGGTTCACCATCCATGGAGAACTTACGGCCCTTGGTGCTACAAATGATTCCATACGTTTTACCAGGGTGACAAATGATCCTGCGATGCTGCAAACATGGCTATCAGAATTATAGTTGTCTTTTTCATGATAGAAGAGGATTTGGATTCAGCTTTCCAAGTTAAATACAATTCATGGCAATGTCAATTACCAGGGGTGGCTATTCAACGACAATCTTACCGCGATATGTTTTTGATCCGGTCAATTCGATGAAGTATAGTCCATTCTTGAGATCTTTTCTTTTCAAAAGGTACTCTGAGGTGTTGATCTCATCTACAATCCTGCAAACCTTTCCCGAAAGGTCAGTCAGGACCAGCCTGAAGGGCTCCCTGGAAGCGTTGGGGAACCGGATCGTTGTTGAACGGCTGAATGGATTGGGAAATGTGTATAAGTAGCCATCATATATTCCATTCAAGCCTGTAGTTTCATCTACATCGGTAATGGATATTATAAATACTCTTTCGATAGTATTGCTTCCCAGATCTGTCGACCTGACCCTGATTGAGTACTGGTCCTTCGCCTCAAAATCAAAGCTGAATGCAGCTCTTAGCATATCTCCCAAGATCATGAACAATGAATTGTCGCCATCCCCGGCTCCGTTGACGAGGATGTAACTGTGAATGTCGGAGGAATCCGCATCTGCCGTTATAAGTTTCCCTACAGGGTCACCAAAGAGGTTATTTTCCACTATCGTATTATCATCAAGTGTTATAGAATCAGGAGGAGTGCTGCCTATTGTCCCCATTCCTTCATCTGTGTCATTGATGGTGATTGTGAAATCTTTTTCCAGGTAAAAAGCTGCGTTGTCTGTGGTCCTTATCCTGACTGATAATGTGCTTTTAGTTTCATAATCAAACGTAGTTGCCGATACGAGAAGGTCACCGATCAGGGAAAAGCTGCTATTATCATCATCCCCGTCTCCGGATACCAGGTGATAGGTGTAATAGTCAAGTGTATCCACGTCCCGTGTAGTGAGCCTGCCCACAAGGGAACCCGGGAGGAGGTTTTCATCAATGGTATGGTTCCCCAGCATTATTGAATCCGGAGGATTCTCGCCCGCCTTCAGCTTATTGTTATCCATGTTGGAAAGGGAATGCTGGTAAGGTCCGGTGCCGGCTTTTTTACCGCCGCCTTCGGGAACACAGGGATCCGGTTTTTCGACTGCCATCCGGTAGAAAAGATCCCCGGTAGTAGGAGATGGATCTGTCCACGAATTAAGACTTGCAGAGAGGGAATGCACCGGGTCAAAATTCACTCCTGTGCTGCTCCGGTATATTGTGTAAGTCTGATATTCAAACCCATAATAACGGTCCCATGAGAGCTGGGTTGAATTGAGCTCCGGGTTTGTTGTAACCAGCAGGTGTATAGTCTTATGCGGCCTGCACAGGTCTATATCGGTTTCATTATTGGTTGTATCAAGAGCTGTGATTTTGTACAGGTAAGCCTGAACGGTAGGATCGGCACTTGAATCGACAAATACACTCAGCTCATCATATGCTACAGTTGCCAGCCTGTCATAAATTCCTGCTGCGATACTCTCCCGGTAAATATTGTACGCCAGAATCGGAGCATTGGATTTCTTTTCCCAGACCACCAGGTTATGGCCTGTAGTTTGGGAAACTGTTACCATACATATCTGGGGAGCAAGATATAGGGCTGCCGGATCTGTTTTAACTGTGTCACAAGAGTTACTCACGGTACAGATGTAGTTGCCTTCCTGAGACGAATCTGCAGGTGTGAACCTGTATTCAGGAAGGTCTTCGCCCGTGATAACTTCCCCATCCTTTTCCCATTGGAATGTAATTGGTGAACTTCCCGTATAAACAACAGACATACTGTGCTGGAGGCCAGGTTCCTGCCATGTATTCTCAGGTTGTACAAGAATATTTGGGCCGACATTAACCTTAATATATACAGTAGTTGACAGAGCCTTGCCATAGGAATTGCTGATCTCACAATAGTAATTTCCTTCTTGGGAGGTCAGAATGGAATTTAATTCGAGTGTATTATCATTGTCCTGTCCGGCAACATAAATACCATCCTTGAACCAGTTGAAACGAACCGTATCAGTTCCTTCATATTGTACTTCCAGTATATGGTTTTCCCCTTCGCAGAATATTCCTCCGGTTGGCTGGGTGGTAATCACCGGCAGGCTTCCCTGGTTCTCGTAGGCTCCGATATCGATCCTGCCATCATGGATCCTGGGATTGCCAAAAAGATCTATTTTACTCAGGTGCAGTCCAGCGGTATCCAAGCTGCCAAAATTGATTCCTGGAGATATACTGGAAAGCGAGTAATCTGCCTGCAGGATTTCTTCCAGGGGCCCCGTTCCGGAATAAGGAAGGGGATTTTTGAAAATAGGAGGTGCCGTTAAAGGATCTATGACATTGGCATCCTGGAGATAATCACTTATTGCATAACTGGATATGATCTGGAGATCTACATGCCCGACAGAAAAATCTGTTATGATGGAGTTGATGATCCTTGAGTTGTCTCCAAGTCCCATGCCCGAGTTTCTGGTGTTTTTTATTACAGTATTATTTATGAAGTCAACATTGGAACTGTTATAAATCTCTATTTCGCCTATATTATGGTATATGCTATTATTAATGAATTTAAAATTGGCCCCGCCAAGACTGATAATTCTTTGCGTGCAAACATTATTAAATATCTGGTTGTTCCTTACAATATAATCTGATCCTTCACGAATGTAAATGATTGCATCAGATGATGTAACTGTATTGTTATAAAATATTGAGGATGTTACAGTGAGATTGGTTCCATTTGTTGAGCGTATAATGGATGAATGATTCGTATGACAATCTCGGAAGATACAGTTATCTACTTCGAGATCACTGTTGTTATTACCCCAGATAAGTCCAACCCTGCCGCTGATATACATTGGTTTACCAAACTCAAAAATACAATGTCTGAATATCCGTGGATAAGTACCATTGACAGAAATAGATCCCCATCCCCCTTTTTCCATATCCGGATCACTGAATCCACTGGTATCCTTCATAGTCCACAGTATTGGGGCCTTAGCGGTTCCTATGGCATAAAGGCTGTCATTTGCAAATATATCAAAGTGCCCTTCGAACAAAATTACTACTCCAGGATAAACTGTAACTTTGGCCTGTAGATCAGTGTTCTGCTTTATATGGACAGTATCGGCGATCCATATTTCCGGTGTAGTAATTATTGAAGCAGGAGTATATGATTCAATCCGGAACTCAAAGCAACCGGGATCAACATGGCCGTAATTAATACGCCTGTTCCCTGCCATATCCTTCTCGATAGATAGCTGCTTAATCGGATCATCAATTCCCTGGTTTATTAAGAATGATTCGCCTGATAGTTTCCAGTCCCCCGGTATACTTGGATCTCCAAATCCCACAAACCCAGTCGGATTTATAAAAGAAGGATTTCCAAAAAAATTATCTGATTCATTAATGGTTCCACTATCAACTGCTTTAATTGCCTGAATGCTATCACCAATCAGATTATATTTCACCACAGGCTTGGTGCTTATTGATTCCAACTCTATTTGGAAGTCAGGGCCGGAATTCTCATTCCCATAAATAATATTATTGTATACAAGAGTCCCCGGAGCACCTTCAAAAGACATTCCTCCTGAGTAACCTGAAGCACATTTATTATTGCAAATGGTATTGTTGTACAATTTCCCACCACCACCATTAAAGTGAATTCCTCCATTGTTTGTACCCTCATTATTTACGATAAGGTTCTGAATTATTTTTGGGTTTGCTAAATGACATTCTATACCACCCGCATCAGCGAACCCATTCGATTTGTTGTTACTGATGACATTGTTCTTTATCAGGGGACTTCCGGTCTGAATACTTATTCCTCCGGCGGCGTACCATCCGGTAGATATGTTATTAGTGATGACGCAATTGGTAACTTCGACGGAATTACTGTAATAGACAAGAATTCCTCCTGCAGGTCTCAGGTTTACTCCCAGGATTTGATAAACCCTGTTATTTGTTATCAGGCAGCTGTCAATAATATTCCCATCATAGGTAAGAATTCCTCCTCCTTTTGCCCCATAGTTATTTCGGATAATTGAATTCTTGAGATAATTACCGAATGAAGTTTGGAGCCAGACGGGAGCCCTGTGATCACTCCAAACAGTCAGGGAATTATCAACAGTGTTAATAAACTCAATGATGCAATGGCTCATTCCGGAAATAGGGTTTCCATAAGTTGACCAGACAATGCCATCCCATGAACCATCCTGATTCGAAGTATCTGCAAGTCCCACCGTATCAGGAGACATCAGTCCATCATTACTCCTCCGGGTAAACCGTATGGTGTCACCGATTGCTCCTACGGCTGTAAGTACACCCCTTATAGTAAATTTGTGGTGACCTTCGAAATCAACAATAACACCTGGTTTAATAACAAGAGTGTCGTTATAGGGTACAGTAACATCGCCCAGAATACGGTAGGGTGATCCTGATTTTGTCCAAATGCCTGATATATCTCCTTCCTGAATATCAGTATAGGCGCTGACCTGAATGGTGGCCAGCAGGAGTAAAATAAAAAATACAGACTTTCTCATGGCAGGTATTGATAGGATTTTCCATTCCAAGATAATATAAATCCGGCAAAGTCAATATTGACCATGGGATCGTTTTGAAGCTCTGCATACCCTGCGTTACAAATCAGTCAGAACTTTGTAAGGAAAGTCAATGATTTTTCTGTAGAAATATGGATTGATAGTATACCCCTGAAATTAGGTTAATCCTGTAATACCCTGCCTGGACGGGTGTGCAGGTGGAGTCTGCGCCCTGCCATGTGAGTGTATTGGCACCCTCAACCAGGAATACATCAGCGATCCTGTAAATTTCATTCCCGTCAGTAACCAATATTGGTTTTTCATTGGCTTGCATATAATTATAATTCCTTCCCAATTCGGTGGCAGGACCATAAACAGGTTAATAAAACTATTCCAATTATTTCAGAATGTCAAGGAGGGGGTCAATCTGCGCAGCAAGTGTTATGTGAAAAGTCTTTTTCATGGGATTGTCATCTATCTTTGGTATCCAATAGGATACATCAAGGGACAGGTATTTAGATCTTATACCTGTTCCGAGGGATATATACTTTCGGTTGCCCTTGGTTTCGTGTTGCTGAAGATAACCAATTCTCAGGGTAATCATCTCCCGGAACCAGTATTCAAGTCCCATTCCCCAGGTGATCTCATGCATTACCTCCCGGAACCTGCTGCGGGAACCATCATCCTTCAATACTCCAGGAGCATCCCAGAACGATTGAAAGGTCCCGCGCATCACCGAAACGTTTGGGTCTTTTCCATGAGCAATTATGGGATTGCCGTTTGGACCTAAAATCGTCCTGCCAAGGCTGTCAACTTCGTAAACAGGAGGTGTAGGTACCATAAGTTTGTTAAGATCAGACATCAGGGTGAGAGAATGATTCTCATTGAAAATCAGGCTGAAAGCAGTACCAATTCTCAAATTTCCAGGAAGGAAAGCTCCCTCTGATGTTTCGGTATAGCTGATCTTATTCCCGACATTAGATATGTTCAGTCCGACACCCAGTCTGCTTTTCATTTCTCCTATTGTGATATCAGAATTCTGGTACAGGAATCCAAGATCCGCTGCTAAAGCTTTTGCTGCCTGCACTTGAGAGCCCCCAATGCGGGTACCGCCTGTCAGGTCAGATTCTATGTACCTTAGGACAAATCCCAGGGCAAAATTATTCCCAAATTTTCGTGAATATCCAAGGTCGAGGGCGAATTCTTCCGGTATATATACTCCCTGGGGTGATCCATAGCTACCGGTGAAAACAATCCCGTCAAGGCTGAATTTCCTGTAGGATGTGCTGATAACATGGCGGTCATTGATCTTAAAATACCCTGACAGATAGTGTAATTGAATATCGTTAATTAACGATCTCTGCCAGGGAACATATGAATAGCTCAGTCCCCCTCTGCTTTCTGCAAAAGGATATCTTGCCGAATTCCAGTGCTGGGAATTATTGTCCCCCGGACTTGCAACTGCGGCATCGCCCAAGGCGGAGTTTCGTGCATCCGGACTAATTGTAAGGAAAGGGACTGCGGATTGAATGGCGTTTAATTGTGGGCCTGTTTGGCCTAAGCCGGATGAACCCGATGCTAAGAGGAGTATGGTTGTGAGTAGATTCTGAGGTTTTATAGAAAATACCATTTACAATAATTGTATTCAATTACCCTTCCTCACCGGATGATGGAATATCCGCCCATTGACATTGAAAACGGATTTTTGTCAATTTATATTACTTTTTTTTTGGATATTGTTTACCGGCAACTCATTTTTAATCAGTTAGCCAGCAGACGCAATGAATCGTTTGTTAATTTTTGCCACTCAAGGATTTTGGCAGTCAGTTCCTCAACCGTTTCGCGATATTCCTCTCTATAAAACAGATTGGTCGTTTCAAGTGGGTCATCGTTAAGATTGAATAGCTGGGATTTGTCCCTGTTGCTCAGAGATAATTTCCAGCCTTCCTTTGAAATCACCGTCCGCAGGGATGGAGAAGATTCTGGGTTTATGGAATCCACATCTGCCAGTATGGTAATACCCATATCCGAAGTAGCGTAATCATTCCTGGAGTTCCATTCAATAAAAATATCTTCAGCTGGGAAATTTTCTTCCCGGAGTGAAGGAATCAGGCTTTTACCCTGGAGGTTTTCGGGTGGTTCCCGGTCCATCAGGTCGAGAATTGTGGGTACTATATCTATCTGGCTGACCCGCTCTTCGATGATCCTCTGTGATTTGTTCATGCGGGGATCTTTCAGCAGAAATGGAATGCGTACCGATTCCTCGTACATGACACCTTTAGCAACCATCTGGTGGGCTCCCATCATGTCTCCGTGATCGGAGGTAAAAACGACTATTGTATTTTCTGCAAGTCCAAGCGATTCAAGTTTATCCAGTATTGCACCGACACTTATATCCATCTGGGTCACCAGTCCCCAGTACTTCGCCCGGAGCTCCCTGAATTCCTGTTCTGATGGCCCATATTGTTTCCTGTCTTTTTTGACCTTTTCATGGTGTGTCAGGGGATCATCCTCCCCAGGGAGGTCATAAAAATTGTCCGGAAGGGGTACATCATCGGGAGAGTACAGGCTGTCGAGGGGACCGAAAAATGGCATGTGGGGTTCAAGGAAATTGACGTACAGTATGAAGGGCTCATTCCCTTTAGTCTCAAGGAATTCAATGGCCTTTTCCTCGAGGAACTTTGGCTTGCAATGTTCGAAAGGAAGGCGGGCAGCATAGGAACGTCCGAATCTGTTTCTATCATCAGGCTGGTATCCTTTTTCCAGAAGCCAGTGATGATAGTCGCTTCTGTCCTCCCGGTTCCTGTCCTCCGTGTAATACTGGATATAATTATCCTCAATGGAAACCCAGGTATCGAATCCCTGCTGCTTGAATATCTCATTTCCGAGATGCCATTTACCCAGGTAGGCCGAATGGTAATCCGGATCATCTATTATCTCAGGCAGGGTTTTCACAGACTCCGGCAAGGCGATATTATTGGCAACACATCCGCTGGTATGGGGATAGAGGCCGGTCATAACGGTTGACCTGTCAGGTGTGCAGACGGGCTGGACCACATATGCCTTTTTGAATACAAAAGATTCACTTGCAAGGCGATCAAGGTTTGGGGTCTGGATCAAATCGTTCCCATAAGCTTTCATTGTGAAATACTGTTGTTCATCGGTCCAGATAAACAAAAGGTTGGGCTTTGTCTCTTCTGCTGGGGGACTGCATGCCTTAAGACCTATTAATAATAGGCCTCCAATCATTAAATGGTTAATCTTCATTGCTATTTCATTTTATTGCTGCGACTACCGGATCTTGCGGGATATTTTCTGTAAGGAAGTCATCGGATGTTGCTACAATCCATTCTTTCAGATACTGCCGGTGGATCGATAACTGCTCCTGGTAATCCGGATTCATTGTAACCGGATTCATTTCTCCGGGATCTTTTTTTACATCGAAGAACTGCTCCCTGTTTTCCCCTCCGTCAAAGAGAATGTATTTATAATTCTCGCTGACAACCATTCTACCTTTCAGAACCACATTGCCATCTTCATATCTGGCAGTCTGGTTGATTTCAGAGACAACATATTCCCTCCCGGTCGTCGGATCTGCATCTTTAAGATAAAAGGGACTCAGGTCCGCACCTGGCAGCACCTCCGGCCATGATACACCAGCAATTTTACAAATAGTGGGATACATATCCAGACCGTTTGAAACCAGGGTTTCCTCATCAATCCTGCCTGCAATTGTATGTCCCTTCCATGATACAATAAATGGGATATTTATACTTTCTTCATAAAAAGTCATTTTCTGATTCCACTGGTGGGAGGCATGGCCATCACCATGGTCAGAGGTATAGATAACCAGGGTATTCTCCAGCAGTCCCTCGGCCTCCAGTGTATTCATTACGTCAAGTATATGGGCATCAACTTTTTCAACAAGGCGGTCGTAGCCATACATATATTGCCTCCATTCGGTCTCAGTCCAGTATTTGACCGGGTGTTTACCATAATTCGTATGATCGGATGAATCCGGGAGCCTGCGAGTGCTGAATCCTTCGGCTTCGTCAGGTGGAATGTCAAAATTAGCCGGTAGGGGTGGACAGAACTCAAGGTCCATGTGTTCTTCTACCGGACCATCGCGGTAATCGTCACCGAGTCCGGCAATATTTCTGGCCAGTTCACAGCAATCATGAGGATTAAGGAAAGATGTCATCAGAAAGAACGGCCTCTCACGGTCCTGCTTCAAAAAATCTACTGTGAGTTCTTTGGTTTTTGTATCCCTGCGAAGATCCTGGTATGTTTCAAATCCATGCCAGTCCGATACCTTATCCATTTTTGACCGACCAACATGCCATTTCCCAAAATAAGCAGTTTCGTATCCGGCATCGAGCATTGTCTTACCGATAGATTTATACGATGTCAGATTTCCGCTGCTTTTACTGGGCATCATCCCGGTCATAAAAGAAGCACGGGCTGCGACACATACCGGGTAGGTGCAATAACTCCTGGTAAAGGTCACACCCTGTTCTGCAATTTTATTAATGCCGGGTGTATCAAGGTACTGGTACCCCGTCTGGTTCATTAACAGACCTGAATGCTGATCCGAAATAATAACCAGGATATTGGGCGGAGTATATGGTCCGGTACACCCCACTGGAATTAACAAAAGACCGACTAATAACCAATAAATATTTCTCATGATGAATCTGAATTTATATTTGAAATAAAGATATTAAAAAGTCTGATTGATTTACTCTTCCAGCCTTGGCAGGATGGGATCACCGGTATCCCTGGCCAGCCCTTTAAGAACGGATTCCAATTCTTTTCTTTTTTCCTCTGATGCAGGGTCATTATAGAGATTATTCACCTCATCCGGATCAGCGAAATAATCATAGAACAATTTATAATCAAGCATTGATAAAAGATATTGACCATCCCAAACTGCTCTCCAGGCGTTTTGATTTTTATGAAGTCCCATATAGAGATAGGGCTGTTCCGGTCCCTCGCCCTCTCTGTACCAGTCCCCCATACTCTTCCCCTGCATATATCCCGGAATCTCAATGTCCGCCAAATCCAGAATGGTAGGCAGCAGGTCAACACTACTTACGAGGGCATCAGAAACCTGCCCCGGATTCTTTATACCAGGACCAGAAATTATCAATGGAATTCTGAAGGCCGTAGAAAATGGTTTGCCTTTGGTTCGCAGTGTATTATTCACATTCCTGTTGGTTTCAATGTATTTCTGCACAATATCTTCGTTGTGACTGCCGAGCACATCTCCGTGATCGCTTACATATACAATTATTGTATTCCCGTCCACCCCCAGTTGCTTTAGTCCCTCAGCCAACCTTCCCACTTCATGATCGACTGCTGTTACCTGGGCATAATACATTTGCAGGATCTCCCTCAGTTCCTGCTTCTTATCCTCCGGCAGATTCTCAGTTCCGGCAGGCAATTCAAAAGCTGCGGGATCATATTTTTCAAGGAATTCGGGCAGGCACTGTTCCGGTTTATGAGGTGGGCCATAGGCAAGATAATAGCACCATGGCTGCCTATATTTTGTTTTTCTTTTAATGAAGTCCAGTGCCATATCCGTTTGCCAGGCCGGTTCCCAGTCGTAGCCCTCAATGCGTTCTTTTTCACCGTTCTCATTGTATTTCCATACCTCCAGAAACTCGTGAGACTTCTCATAACCAAGCCATTCCTGCCATCCCTGCCTTGCCTTGCCTGGTTCAATAAATCCACCCACCGGTTCATCCGGCAGGAAACCTTCCAGGTGCCATTTCCCGATATATCCGGTTGCATACCCATTCTCGGAAAAGATCTCCCCTATGGTTTTAAACTCATGCTTTAACTGTATCCCGTTCTCGACAACGCCGTGTTCATGGATATAAAGTCCTGTCTGCATGGTAGCCCGGAATGGACAGCAAACCGGGGATGCACTGGCAGCATTGCTGAAACGGATCCCGGAGGCGGCCAGAATGTCAAGATTCGGCGTGATGACCATAGCATTGCCCGCACATCCCATAACGTCTGCCCTGTGCTGGTCGGGCTGGATGATCAACACATTGGGCGTAGTTTTTCTTTCATTGCAGGATGAAAATACAAGTGCTGTAACTGCCAGAATCAAGATGCTCTTTAATTTCATGTTCAGATTGTTTTAAACATTACTTAAAGTGATGTCTCTGCAGACCGTGGGGATGATCAGAACACTTCAGATCGTCCTATTTATTCATTTCCTTTCGGACCTCTTTCAGCCAGTTGTCATGAAGTTCCTGAAGCCTTTTGCCTTCTTCCGGGTATTTCTCGAGAAGGTTCTCCTGCTCGCTTATATCCATTTTAAGATTGGCCAGAAAGAGTTTGTCCTTCAGTGGTTCAGACAATGTTGGGTCCCTCGGATTTCCGATTAGTTTCCAATCTCCTGAGCGCACGGCCCACTGTGCCTGGTTGTCATTGTAACTACCTTGCTGCCAATATAATACATCATGTGGTGATGCTGCGGTTTCGTCCTGGATTACCGGCATCAGGCTTATTCCATCGATATGCAGTTCTGAAATATCAGTCTCAGTTAATTCAGCGATTGTAGCCATCCAATCCATTTCAATGCAGGCCTGGTCGCGAACCTGGTTTTCAGGAACCACTCCCGGGTAACGGATAATGGCCGGTACACGAATTCCCCCTTCAAAAAGGCTGAATTTACTTCCCCTGTAATCCCCTGAATTACCTCCTCCCCAGAAAGCCCTTTCCTCGACTGAATGCCCATGGTCGGACTGGAAAATAACAATGGTATTTTCGGTTAGTCCCCTGCGATCAAGTTCATCCAGAACTTCCCCGATTTTCTCATCGGCAGTGGATACGAAGGCAGCATATTCCTTCCGGGGTGTCGGAAGATCCTTATAGTGTTCCATCCATTTGGGTTCACCCTGGTAGGGATAGTGGGGTGCATTAAAGGCCCAGTATATAAAGAATGGCTGGTCGCGCTCCTCATCCAGGATGGATTTTATTTCCCGGACCATGAGATCGGGGAAAAATTCACCCGGCTTGTATACCTCCTGCTTATTGCGGTAGAGGTCGTGCATATTAGGACCGGACCAGAACATGAAATGAGAATAGTTGTCGATACATCCACCCTGGTGTCCGAAATAATGATCGAATCCCTGTCCGTTTGGCAAAGTCTCCGGTTTATGTCCCAGATGCCATTTACCCACAAGTCCCGTGAAATACCCATTCTTCTTCAGCACTTCCGCCATGGTTACCTGCTCTGTGGGCATCCCGTATTTTTGCTTGATTTCTGCATATGCCGGAACCGGCACATTTCCCCAAAGACCTGCCCTTAAATTGGTCTTCCCGGTTAATAATGCAGCACGTGAGGGGGAACAGACCGGGGCTGCAGCATAAAACTGGGTAAAGCGGGTTCCTTCATTTGCAAGCCTGTCCATATTTGGAGTATAAAGATCACTGGCACCATAGCAATTCATGTCGATGGAACCCTGGTCATCGGTCAGGATGAGCAGGATATTAGGCTTGTCCTGTTTTACAAGTTCAGGGGTGTATGCAGGATTTATGAAGCAGGTAAGGAGCAGAAGCAAGGGCCAGATGAAACTTCTCCGGTCTTTTAATTTTCGCATGGCAGAGTATGTTATTATAGGTTGCTATAAACTTACATAAAATACTAATTACAGATAGACTGGATATATAAGGGGCAAAGTTTTAGAGAGGAAAGTTAACCAAATGCGCTCAACTTTCTAATGGGAATAAGGATTGGCTGAATAGGAAGTTTGCAGAATAGGTCTATTACGAAATCATAGCGGTTGGATCCTTCCAAGTTTTTTAAGCATCCTGCCATGCTCACCAACTGCTTTGATAAAGCCAGGCTGTACGTGGTAGGGGAAACCATATTTCTGGGCCATTTCCCTGACTAGTTTTGATATTGCGGGATAGTGAACATGACTGATATTGGGAAACAAATGATGCTCAACCTGGAAATTTAATCCACCGATCAACCAGGACAGAATTTTGTTATTTGGAGCAAAATCAGATGTAGTATGCAACTGGTGAACTGCCCAGCTATTTTCCATATTCCCTTCTGAATCGGGCAGGGGATAATCAACTGTTGGTACTACATGTGCCGTCTGGAATATAATAGTAAGGATCAGTCCCGTTACAAAATGCATGATAAAGAAAAAGAGTGAGATCCAGTACCATGCGAATGGCAAAACCAGTATGGGAATGACAATAAAAATGCAGTAATAAATTATTTTTGAGATTATAAGATATACAAACAATTGGGTATAAGTTGTTTTGCTGCTCAGGGGTACACCGCTTTTTCGGTAGCCGTTCAGTTGTTCAAAATCTTTTGAAACCACCCACGAGAAGGTCATCAGACCGTACATGAACCAGGCATATATATGCTGAAACCTGTGGATCTTATGAAGGGGTTTATGTGGGGAGAAGCGCAAAAAGGGTCCGGGATCTATATCTTCATCATATCCTTCGATGTTCGGGAAACCATGGTGCATTGTATTGTGCTGGTACTGCCAGTTCTTGGGGAAACCACCAAGAAGGTACATGCTTTTACTCATCCATCTGTTTACAGTCTTATTTTTGGAATAGCTGAAGTGATTCGCATCGTGCATAATTGACATACCCACCCCGGCTTTTCCCATGCCTGTTGCGATCCAGCAGATTAGAACACCAGTGAATGATTCAATTATTCCGGATATCATTAAGATATATGGCACAATATAAACAGAGAGCATAAAAACCGTTTTCAATACCAGTTTCCGGTCACCGTATTTTGAAATATTATTGGTTTCAAAATAGGAGGTAACCCTCGCTCTCAGTTCTGACATGAAATCCGGTTTGTTCTGAGTTGAGTATTTGATCTTGGTTTGTCCCATCTTATTCCTTAAACGCCTGCAAGCTACGAAAATATTACAAAATGCACCCAGCTGGAATGAGATGTTAGGAAATTAGGATGCAGTACTATTTATATATCATCCAGACGAATTTTTCAGATTTCATATTTGATGGTTAGTCCTATTGTTTAAAAACCATGTTTTATGAATTTACCTGCATCTTTTTTCTTTTTTTCTGTAAAGTATTAAATGGATTTTGTAACTTAATGGTACCCTAAACCACTATCATGAAAAGATCAAGTCTTCACATTGGGAGGGTCTATAAATTTGTGCATTACGAGGATGTATGGATAAAGACTAATTTGACAGGCCGCAACCCGGATAATGAGGACCCCCATGAATGGCTGAAAATTGATAACCTTGGGACCATCACCGTTAAAGGATCAAGACGGGGAGGGTTCGCCTGGAACGGCTGCTCACCCAAATGGAACTGCCTGCATTTTACCTGGGGCACCCCTGACGGAAAACTCGATTATTTCACGGAAAAACCGATGACATATTATGCATCCATGGTCCATGATGCCATTTATTTTGTCAAAGGCTCCGTAAACATCAGCCGTAAAGAAACAGATGTCATTTTCAAACTCCTCCTCAGAGAAGCAAAATTTATGTGGTGTTGGAAATACTTCTTCTGGGTCAGGGCAGTCGGATGGGCCCTCGGCAAATGGGAGCGAAAAGGCGGGCAAAGAGGTGTGGTAATAAATGGCTATTCCTGGATGGCAGAATAAGCGATTTACATTCTCCAGCATGGGGATGTTTTGGTTGGATGTATCCGGATAAAAGAGATTATGCAGCGAGGAAATTTTTTTATGAATATTGCAAAATGTTACTTTCCGGATGGAGCAGTCACAAAACCAGCGGATGAATTTGTTAAGAAAATCAAGGCTGATTCAGAAGGGACAGAGATTTCATGGACTTTTGACTATGCCTATTCAGTAGATTTCTCTGTATCAGGATAAAAATTTCGAGACAAAGGGGTACAGAATACAGGCAGCGCAGATATTAAAGAAGCTTTCAAGTATTGTAAAAAAGGCTAATATTCCGCCCAGAGAATATGCCACACTGGTAATTCCTGTATAATAAAACACGACCATTAAAACTGTAAGAGCAAAACCAACATTTGCTGCAAACAGTTTCGGTCCGGCATTAATACTAATTTTTTTGAGTCCAAGAGCACCAGTGGTGAATTTGCTTATCCTGGACACATAACTGAACCGGCCATCCAGGATTCTTCTTAATAGAAAATCTATAAGGGCCAGAAAAATGATCCATTTAAAAGGCGTGAATAAAAAGAAAAGGACTATTAGGAGTGTAATCGATGCATTTATTCTCGCAATATTTTCATCGATATAATTTTCTGATATGGGACATACTAAACTCATCTCACTAAATTTTAGATAAAAAACATATTTAATTCTTCACTTTGCTGTAATTCTTTTTGCTTTTTGGCCAATTCCCCAATGGATTTGGAGGACAAAAAATCAATCATATGTACATTAAACTGATGCCAGAAATCCTTTGTGGGACAGATTTGATCCCTTTTGCATTCCCCTCCCGGTGAGAGACAATCAATAACACAGAGGTCATTTTCAAAGGCCCTGTAAACATCATAAACAGATATCTTTTCCGGATCTCTTGACAGCTTATATCCACTCCCTCTGCCTTCTGCGTTCAGTATTAAACCCGAAGCCTTCAGGGATGAAATAATATGGTCCAGGTACTTGAATGAGATCTCCTGCCTTTCGGCAATTTCCCTCTGAAATACGCCTTCCCCGTTCCAGTTAATGGCAATTTCAATCATCGTTCTGATACCGTAACGTACTTTTGTGTTGATTTTCATGGTCTTAAGTCTAAACTATCAATACTATAGTTTTAGTAGTACAAATATATGTATTTATTTTGAATTAGCAATAATTTCACATCAGCAAAGTGAATTTTAATAAAGATTCTCATGCCGGTCTTGGTGTTTCGCGTCTGATTATTCTTACGGAAACTCACACCAGGCATGAGAAGTAATTTCCACAGACTTATTGGAAAAGTCATTTTAAATTCTCAATTTGGTAATTGATTTTTTCACCCCTTTATCGAAAATTATGCGAGTACTGGATTTCAAAAGGATCCTGCCCAGCCTTGCTCTTATCTTCTTCTTTCTGATTTCATTATCCGGACAAGACACTCTGTATGACTGCAAAATTGAGTTAAAAGTAGATGTACTTAGTTTTAAAAACAGTCAAATTAACGTTGAGTTCAACTGGAACAATGGAGATATCAGGCTGGTTAAAATGGCCAATTTAAAGACTGATCATACCTGGGAATTGCCGGACGGCAGCGATGAGAATTCCTCAGTCCCTGATTCACTTACACCCGTAAGTGCCGGATTGAATGTATACCGGATTGTTGACCATGTGCTTTACCCTGACCATCTTGTCGGGGAGATTACAGCAAAATATAAATACTATGATATAAAAAGGACATACAGGTTATACCCGGATATAGGAGCCCTGCCGATGAGTCTCAGCCTGAAGAAAAGCTCCGGATATAGTTTGGATGATGAACAGTACTTTGATGATAAAATCATTCTGCCCGGCAGGCAATGGAAGATAAAATCCATCGAATTTTTCGACAGAACAGACCATAATAATAACCTTGTATCTCCACTGGAATCATTGGCATTTCTCAAACCTCTCGATCTGCGTGGAAATTTATTGATTGCCACTGATCTCATTAATAACGAAAGTCTATTTGTTATTAAAGAAGCACCGCTTGGGGAAAGTCAGTTGCTATATCCCGGGTTTGATTTCCAGGTCAAATGGGGTGAGTTAACCATTAAGAATCTTGGAGCACTTTATTCAGAAGTCCCCAGTGATATATGGTTCCGATGTTACGGATATGTTCTGGGAACCGGAGGTAAAACAGATCATGAAACCCTGATAGCCATAAGGACATATATGAAAAACATCAGGAAGCACAATGATGGGAATGAGGAGATGATCATGATGAATACATGGGGTGATCGTGGACAGGATGGAAAAATAAACGAGGATTTTGCCCTGAATGAGATTAAAAAAGGTAAAAAGCTGGGCATAACGCATTTTCAGCTTGATGATGGTTGGCAGCAGGGATTATCTAAGAATTCGAAAACTACAACGGGCAAGTTGTGGGATCAGTGGAAAAGGGAGGACTGGGAGCCACATCATTTAAGATTTCCTTCAGGACTCGGTCCAGTGCTGGATGCAGCATCGAAGAGCGGGATTGAGATGGGACTCTGGTTTCATCCAAGTAATGCAGATAGTTATTCTTTCTGGCAGGATGATGCTGATATCATAATGGATCTTTACGATACATGGGGAATCAAGACCTTCAAGATTGATGGTATAGAGTTGAACGACAAAAATGCTGATATTCATATGCGTAACATCTTTGAAACGGTGGCGCTTCGGTCGAACGGGGCTATCACCTTTAATGTTGATGCAACAGCCGGAAGAAGAGGAGGATATTTCTATCTGAATGAATATGGAAATATTTTTCTAGAAAACAGATACACCGATTGGGGTAATTATTATCCGCACTGGACTCTGAGGAATCTTTGGCAGCTCTCCGAATACGTCCCGCCGGAGATGCTACAGATTGAATTCCTGAATAATACACGTAACAATCAAATGTATGATGCGATGGATCCTCTCAGACCATCGGTGATCCCATTCGATTATGTATTTTCAATAACCATGGCCGGGCAGCCTCTTGCCTGGTTCGAGTCTTCCGGATTGCCTGAAGAAGCATATCATATCAATTCATTGATCGAAAGCTACAAGAAGGTGATGTCAGAATTCCATCAGGGTTATATTTTCCCCATAGGAGAAATGCCCGATGGCGGAAGTTGGACAGGATTTCAATCGATATTAAATGAACATTCCGGATATTTTCTGATCTATCGTGAAAATAACAGTAATGAGTCTTTTGAAATACAAACATATCTGTCTCCTGACTCCGGAGTGAAACTGGAGAAGATATTAGGATATGGAGACAACTTTGATTGTTTGACAGGAAGGAATGGTGAAATATCCTTCAACCTGTCCGGGGAATTCACCTATGGATTATTTCATTATGTAGTAGAACCTGAATGATTCCACACGGTATGGGACCAACATGGCATACTATGAAGGCACATTTGAAGATCAGGTCTCCTACAACCGCTTGTATTTAAATGTTATCCAGAGGTTTTAATCCCTTGCCAGTTTCTTCTCAATCCTGTGACCATAATTCTTTTTCCATCCAAGCAGGAAGAACCCGATGGTATAGAGGCCGATATTAAAGATGCCGATGGAAAATATCCCAATGGAAAAGATCCCGGCGGAAAATATTCCACAGGCAAACTTGCCGGCGGCAAAAACACCAAATGCAAAATCTCCCGCAGCAAAATAGTTAAATGTAAAATCACCGGCACTGAACTGGCTACCTACTGAAAAGTTTAAGATCAGTCCAATGATCATAAGAACAATAGCTGTAATTAAAATCCATGTTTTTTTCATAATGCAATGTTTTAGATAATTATTTTGACACTGCAATTTTTGGGATTATTGGGAAAAGAAGCGCTAAAACAGGGATGGGATGCATCCTTTTGTGATAAGATGCATACTCATGGGATGGGCTGCATGGATTTTGGGGATGGGAGGCAGGAACTAAGCTTTATTGCTGAAGGCGTTCCGAAATGATTTTGAGTAGTTTCTTGAGACCGGGATTTCCTTGTCAATATGTTTTAACTGCAGACGGTAGCCCTGTGAATTCCCCTTAACTTTTTCTATATATGACAGATTTATAATAAATGCCCGGTGGCATTTGAACAGGATGCCTGTCTTTTCGATCTGGGTTTCAATATTTTTAAGTGTATTGCGGATCATAAGACTGACGATCTTACCCTCCTCAATGAACCAGACATTTACATAATTTCCTTCTGACTCAATGCAAATCATGTTTGAAGCAAAGGTCTCTAACTTCTGGCTCCTGTTTTCAGAGGTTATAATCAGCATATTGTCATCTTGCACCCTGGATGTTTCATTCCCCTCTATCGAATCATTGAGTTCCTGCGATGCCTTAAGATTCTTTTTAAGCAGGCGGTTATATGAGAGAATAGTCACCCCGGTGATCGGGATAATGGCAATGGCAAATGTAAATAATACGAAGATGAGGAGACCTTTTATTCCAACCCAGTGAACGATAGTTAATACATCGGAATATATATAATTACCGATAGAGATTGTAACAACGATCCACAACAGCCAGAACACTTCACGAAGTACGGTCCACCGTTCTTCTATGAAGATCCGCGGAAAAACCCGGGGCAGAATGATCATATTTACAGACAAGACAATAAAAGTTACTAACCCATAGCCGGCAAGCAGAAAGGATTTTCTGTCAGGTGTCAGGTTCTGCAAGCCAAAAGGTTGAAATACGACCATGAAAAAGGATATAAACAGACTTATGCTTACAATAACAACCCATCTGTTAAGGCTGAAGGGATAAGGTTTCCTGGCGTATTCTAGAACTCTCATGGCAATGCTCCAGGTTGTATTTAAAGCCAATCATTCAAGCAATTCATAATCATGCATCTCTTTCATAAAGGCTACAAAATCGTTGCTGTTTTCAGAATCCATCCATTTCATGGCAGATCTCGGATGCTCATTCAGGGCTCCTGTGATCAGGTAGGGGATATGGTAGCCCCATTGTATGTCCTTCTGCAAGGGGTGTATATGATTCTGGATCACATCAAGCAGGGGCAGAAGCCTGTATTTGGGATTCTTTAAGAATGCGATAAGTATTTCGACAGGGCAATTACCAGCCCCTCTGCCCATCCCAAGCAGGGTAGCATCCAGCATGTTGCAGTTTTCTATGATGGCAGTAATGGTATTGGACATGGCCAGTTGCATATTGTTGTGTGCATGTATACCGAGGGTTTTGTCCGGGAGAGCTTCTCTGTACTTTTGTACCAGGTGCTGAATGTTTTCGCTGTACATGCTTCCGAAACTATCCACGATATATATTATGGGCACCCTTGATTTGCTAATATCCTGAAGTGCTTGGTCCAGGTCCATCTCATTAACCTTTGAGACGGCCATCAGGTTTATACATGTCTCATAACCCTTGTCAATGCAATGTTCTGCAAGGGCTATGGCCTTGTCCACCTGGTGAACATAGCAGGCAACCCTCAGCATATCAATCACAGAGTCTTTGGCCGGTGGAATGTCTTGTGGTTCGATCCTGCCAATATCCGCCATAGCAGATATTTTCAGGGGAGTTTTATTGCTTCCAACAACCCTGCGAAGATCTTTGTCATCACAAAATTTCCATGGCCCTACCTCATCCCTTGAAAAGGCAGATTCACTGCTTTTATATCCGATTTCCATATAGTCGATCCCGGCTTTTATACAAGCCTGGTAAACCGCGCGTACAAAATCGTCACTGAATTGCCAGTTGTTCATTAAACCACCATCGCGTACAGTGCAATCCATTACCTTTATTTCTTCCCGGTACATTTTCTGAGTTTTTTATTTGTTATTGGAATTAAATATTTCTCTTTGTATCTGAATATTCTTTTCTATCAGTAACCTGAATATCTCCTCTATCAATTCCGGGTCAAGTCCCTTCTTTTCAGCCCATGCCTTGCGTTGCTTCAAAACAAGCTCTTTTCTTTCCCTTGCGATTATCCCTTCTTCATCACCTTTTTTATATTTCACTATCTCCTTTACGAATTCATGCCTTTGTACTAATTGTTCAATAATTTCCAGATCAATTCCATCAATGGCATCCCGAATCTCCTGGATATTCTCACAATCCTGAGGTTTGATTGAAGGCTTCATAATAAATTGCAATTAAATCATCGCAATATATTACAAATTGACAGATTCGGTGGCCAGAAACAGCATATTTAGAAGTATTCTGAGTAATGGCCCCATTGAACCAGGTTTGTTTGAAAGGGTCCTCGTCAGTTCAGAATTATAATTCAATTCTGTCTTTGCTTAATTTATTTATATCATCATCCTTTGATACCGGGCGTAAAATAAACATGTATTTATGTTGCTTTGTTGCCGGAATTAAGTATTTCTCCAGCGGAGGCGCTCCCCAACTATCGGTGCCACCGAGTCCCCTGTGAAGGTAATCCAGGTTTAGTTCGACCAGTTCGCGGGGTTTGATATCGTAAGTGTGTTTTAGATCCCCATCAAGTATTTCGCAATCAAAATCCTCAATGGTATTGTGCAGGGCATTAAATTCAAATTTGTGACGACTCATCACCATTAGTCCCGCCCCATCTTCATTGGTCAGGGTCAGCCATCTGACTTCCGTCTTATGTGCATTTTCCTGTGGGCGGATATAGGCAACATATTGTTCTTCAACTGAGGAGGAGAACTGGTCAATCCAGGTACCCTCATTTCGGTCACTATAATTTTCGTAAGGCCCCTCTCCAAGCCAGGTTAATTGCCTGTATTCATTGGGAAGCTGCATTCGGATTCCAATCCGTGGCATGGTATACAAATTGAAAGAACCGTTGAAAAAGTGATTATCAATGACAATGTCTCCATTTCCCAGTATGGTATATTTCTCTTCCAGAATTGAGGCCATGACATTATACAATCTTCTTGTCACATTGATTTCAATGCGATTCTTGCTGATTTGCTCAACACCCAGATCCATAACACGGCTTTTTTTACCTGCGTCTCTCCAACTATTGGCGAAATAATCAAAATCACCCCCTCTGTCATTATCTATGGGAGCGCGCCAGAAATTTGGCAGGGGTGCGGTTTTGATCAGCTCATTGCCCTGGTGTATCCATGAGACAAGTTTCCCCTCATTTTTGTCAAATTTGATTTTGAATCCTGTACCCTGAATAATAATTTCAGCATCCTGCTCATCCAATTCAAGAGAGGGGAATTCTGTAATATCCAATGGTTCTGTTGGAATAGTTATGGGAAGCTGGAGTTGCTCCCATGCTTGCTGATAACCCGCAGGGATAAAACCTTCAGGGTTTTTGGTCAACAGCGATATTTTTAGAAAATATTCTGTTCCCGGTTCTGGCGAAATATGAGGGAAATTAAGATCAACTACTTCATCTGATTGAGGTTCAATGGATATCTTTTCCAGTTTACCCGTCGCAATATCTTTTCCTCCGGCTTTTATCTCCCAGACAATTTCAAATTCATCCAGGTTCCTGAAAAAATATTTGTTGATCAGTTTGACTCTGCCGACTGTCAAATCAACTGGTTCAACAGCGAAATTTTGATAGATCTTCTTCACCTCCCAGTATGCAGGATGCAATCCCCTGTCAGGATCGACGATGCCGTTTAAACAAAAGTTGTTGGAGGTTCGTATGTCATCCCATCCAAAGTCGCCTCCGTATGCCCAGTATTCTTCTCCATCATCCGTTTTTTGCAGTATCCCCTGGTCTACCCAGTCCCATATAAAACCACCCTGCAGGTGCTTATATTTTTCGATGGCTTCCCAGTATTCCTTGAAATTCCCGGTACTGTTTCCCATGGAATGTTCATACTCACACAGAATCAATGGCCGGTTCTGCGGGCTTGATGCATAGCTGACAATATCATCGATGCTGGCATACATGGGACAAACAATATCTGTATGGGGTAATAATTCTGTACGCTCGTATTGCACCGGACGTGAATGATCTCTTTTTTTAATCCAATTGTATGTGGCTTCAAAGTTGGATCCATCGCCTGCTTCATTCCCCAGTGACCAGATGATTATGCTGGGAAAGTTCTTATCGCGTTCAACCATACGAACAGTTCTGTCCATATGAGCGGCCTTCCAAAGAGGTTTGTTTCCCAATGTATTTTCCTCATCATATCCCATCCCATGAGATTCAATATTAGCCTCATCAACAACATAAATTCCGTATTCATCGCATAGTTCGTACCATCGTGGATCATTGGGATAATGACTGGTACGTACCGCATTGATATTCCCGTTTTTCATCAACTCAATATCTTTCAGCATGGAGGCTTCCGATATGACATGTCCCTTGATATGATCATGTTCGTGCCGGTTAACCCCTTTAAGATAAACGGGCTGCCCGTTAACCAGAAGTTGGCCACCCTCAATTTCTACTTTACGAAAACCCACTTTTGATTGGATAACTTCAATAATATCTCCCATTTCATTATGTAAAGAGATTTGCAGATGATACAAATGTGGCTTTTCAGCACTCCATAACTTGGGATCCGGCACGTTGAGGGAAAAATCAAGGCCGCTATTGGATTCCTTGAATTCCACCTTTTTAATGTCGGCGTATGTCTCTTTTTCTCTGCTTAAAACCGCTTTGACTTCATAGCTCGTTTTAATATCCGGCTGATATCGTTCAATCTCAACATGCAGATTCAAATAACCATTAGAGAAATTTTCATTCAAGACAGGTGCAGCAAAATAATCCTGAATTTGAACTTCAGGCCGGGCATACAAATAGACATCCCGGTCCATTCCGCTCAAGCGCCAGAAATCCTGATCTTCAAGAAATGACCCGTCGCTCCATCTATACACTTCAACGGCAATTGTGTTGCTGCCTTTTTGTAAGAAATCCGTAAGATCGAATTCAGCCGGTAATTTACATCCCTGGCTGTAACCTGCTTTTTTGCCGTTCACCCAGAGATAAAAGGCGGACCGGACTGCGCCGAATTGTATGTAGATTCTTCGATCTTTCCAGTCTTCAGGAAGTTCAAATGATCTGCGATAGGATCCAACCGGATTGTAATCTTCGGGAACAAGGCCTGCTATTGGTAAAAACGGGTAACGTTTAACATAAATAGGAACTCCGTAACCCTGCAATTCCCAATTCCCGGGGACCTCAATATCAGCCCAATCATTAATATCATAATTCATTTCATAGAAATTAACGGGGCGGTCCGCGGGTTTGCGTACCCAATTGAATTTCCAGGTCCCGTTTAATGACAGAAACCATTCTGAAGATTTTTTATCACCCGATTCAGCTTGTTCTATTGTTGAGAATGGGAAGAAGTGTGCCCGGGCTGGTAATTTATTGATTCCAAACACCTCCGGATTCTTCCATTCCGGCATCTCTTTTTGTGAATAAGACAGTGTGCTGGTTAGCATGAGAACTAATAATCCGCTGACAATTTTAACATTCATAATTTTGAAATCTTTAATAATAACCTGCCTGACTAAGATAATAATTGTGGAGTAAATGATTTCGAAGAACAGGTCATAATTTACAGGAAATAATGCAATCCCAAGGAATCATATTCTGGATATTATGGTTGCCGGTATCACGGAATTGACCTATATTTTTGTACATTGAGTGGAAATAAATACACTTGCTATGGCTACCAACCGACGCCGATTTATTTCAACTGCCGTTTCCGGGGGACTCGCTGCCACCCTGCCACTGTCATCCTGCAACCGGGGCGATTCAATCAATAGTGATGCACTTCAGGAAAACTACGAAAAACTGGATCAAATCCTTAAACAGCCTGTATTCAGGAAAGAATGGTTCACTTCACCGGTAATAATTGAAACCATTGAATTACTCCGCTATGAAAATAATTTCCTGTGCAGGGTACGCTCAAAGGATGGGGCTGTTGGTATTTCTGTCGGCCATGGTTCCCAATTAAAGTCTCTGTACCCGATTTTCACCAACCTGGTACAACCTTTTTTTATTGGTCAAGACGCACTTGACCTTGACCTTTTAATGGAAAGGGTATATATCTATAAACTTAATTTCAGGTTATCAGGTTTGGCGCTGGGAGCCCCTCTTGCCACCATCGAACTAGCTATTCTTGATATGATGGGGCATATCGCAGAAAAACCCATCGGCCAGCTGATCGGGGAAATACATCACCCGGAAGTTGAGATGTACCAGGCCACCGAATACCGCGATAAACCGGTTGAGGAGTCCATGGAACTGATAACACGTGATGTGAATGAGAATAATGCCAGGGCGCTTAAAATAAAAATTGGCGGGCTTATGTTCGAGACTAAAGATATTAATGCTGCTGGTCCTCCGGGAAGGACAGAAACTATGATCCCGCTGGTGCGGGAAACATTTGGCGATGATATGGTATTGTATGCCGATTCAAATGGTTTTTATTCGGTTGATGAAGCGATCCGTGCAGGAAAATTATTGGAAGAATACCATTACCAGTTTTTTGAAGAACCGGTTCCATTCGATTGGTACGAAGAGACCAAACAGGTTACCGATTCCCTGTCAATTCCGGTTGCCGGTGGAGAACAGGAATACAGCCTTCATGGGTTTCGATGGTTGATCGCCAACAACGGTCTTCAGATTGTCCAGCCCGATGTCTACTATTTTGGTGGAATGATCAGGTCAATGAAAGTTGCTCTAATGGCCAATGCATTTGGTAAATCCTGTACACCACATATGTCAGGAGGAGATTTGGGATTTCTTTATATGATGCATTTTGTATCAGCACTACCCAATGCCATGCCCCATCATGAGTTTAAAGGATTTAAAACCAATTTTGTTTTTGAATGTAAAACATCAGCTCTTCAAAGTGTAAATGGCGTTGTAAAAGTTCCAACAGGGCCCGGATCAGGAGTGGACATCGACCCTGATTTTATTGAGAAGTTTCAAATTGTCAAAGCATAGGCTTCAGCTGAAGATGTGTAAAACTGCTTTTATTGAGACAATCTCCGGTTACTCACCTTAATGTAACATTCCCCTGCTTTATTGGTAACATTTACCAATTCCAATCCCATTAGCTGTAGTAATTTTATGTTGGGTTAAATATCAGCTATCAATATGAATGGGTTTATAAGGTATTTCTTACTTCTTGTTTTGTGTTCTTGTCCCCATCTTATTAATGCACAGGCAGGTACCACTGCGGATTCATCTCTATCTGAATGGAAAGAATATTTTGATCTTTCTTACGGATATGATCCTAACCTCGTCAATGGAATCAGATACCTGAATTTATATCCTAACTCCGACGGACATCCATTTCTGGCAGAAGATCATTTTTACAATGGAAGCCTGGTTATAGGGAATACGGAATATGAGGATGTAGATTTTAAATATGATATCTGTAATCAGAAAATAATTCTGCAATACTCATCCTTTACGGGTGGTAAGTATCAAATTGTATTAAATAATGAGTTTGTCAATGAATTTAAAATTGATAATAAACTCTTCCGCAAATATTCCTTTTCCGAAACCGGAACAAGGTTTTTTCAGATTGTGACATCCGGCAATATATATTGCCTCTACTACTGGGAAAAAGATCTGACTGACGCAAATTATTCACTTGAGTATTCCTATAAGTTTTCTTCCATGAAGAAGAAAGCATATATCATAATGAATGACCAGGCGTATTTCTTCAGGAATAAGCGGTCTTTTTTAAGGTTGTTTCCTGAAATTTATCAAAAGGAAATAAAACAATTTATCAGGGCTAACAGGATCATGGTTAGTAATGGATCAGAGAAAAGCATAGGTCAATTGGTCGAATATTGTAATCAATTAGCTGATAATAAATAATGTACAGGATCACATTGGTATTCTTGTTTTTTATCTGTTCCCATCAGGCTTCGGGTTATGATGTTTT
>DRHS01000069.1 GCA_011053095.1 Bacteroides sp. | reverse complement strand
TTAGATGAAACAAATTATGAAAAAGGAAGAAAAATATCTGATGATCAGATGACAGAAATCAATATAAAATACCATGAGGTTCATCCGCAATGGAATTATACAATTTCTCCTTCATAAAATCGGATTTAATTTTTCGGTGAACCCTAAGTGTTTAAAATGTGTAAATGATTGTCCATCGGATGCTATTGACATTGAACTGGGAACCATTAATGATAACTGCATTCACTGTGGGCATTGTGTGGCAATATGTCCGGAGTCAACTGTTTTCCCGGATGCAGACAATATTAATAAACTACATTTATCCACTGTTTCTTCAATTGATTTCCAACACTTATCTGCAGGTATCAGAACCTGCAGAAGTTACCTGGACAGGGAGGTGGATGATGAAACACTGAAGCTGCTGATCGAAAATATGAAACACTATCCCTCGGCCAGCAACACCCGTCCCATTCAGATAACCACTGTTAAAACCAAAGAGGTAGTTCAAAGGCTGAATAATCAAACAGCCGGGAAACTTATCAGAACGCTTAAATTCATTACATCGCCTGTTATAAGGCCAATCTCCCGGATAATTGCACCCAATTATAATCCCTCCCTTTTAATTAATTATAAGAAGCAGTTTATAGCACGACAGACTCCTGAATCATCACAGGTTTGTCACCACGCTCCTGTGGTTATGTTATTTCATGCACCCGTTACAAAATATGGCATGGCTGGGGCAGACTCATATATATGGTCCACCTACACATCCCTATTTGCCAATACTCTTGGATTGGGAACCTGTTTTAATGGATTTATCGTAAAGGCTATGGAGCGCAGCAAGGCCATGCGAAAAGAATTTAAGATTCCTGCCAATCATATGGTCTATTCGGCCTTGCTGATTGGTCATCCCAAAGTGAAATATACCAATGAAGCAGGGCGGGATAAGCCCAAAGCAAAATTTATATGATAGGCTCTGCAATCTGCACCAGGGCGTACGGAATATAAATAAAACAGAGAACTCTCTTTTTTCCTCCATTATCAAATTTTTTCTAATTTTAGATAAATCCCCAAAACCTAAATTACAAAAACATGAAAGGCTCTCAGATTTCTCAATTTATCCGAATAATATTTTCGATGGCAATAATATTAACATGTAACTCCTGCAATCAGATTAGTGATGTACAAACCGGAGGATATGTAGCAGGAGATTTTCATCAACATACTACCTATTCCGGTGGTGATTATACCTTTGGACATGTGATGGAAGCGTCGTACAAATATGGTCTGGACTGGTGGTCAAACAGTGATCATGGCGGCATACGGGAATTCTGGGGTAAAGCATCAGGGGATGATCTCGGTACAAGGGTAACCTGGAAAAGTACCGGTATTGAACTTCTTGGTGATCCCGGCGAAAATGATCAGATGTGGCGCTGGCAATCACTTAAATATTACAATTTTTATGATATACTTCTCTGGCGCAGGATTTTTTCCGATAAACTGATTCTCCAGGCATTTGAATGGAATGTTCCGGGCCCATCAGCATGCAAATGTTTCCATAATTGCAAATCAGTTTGACAAGGGAAAAGAGAATTGTGATCCTTTGGCCCAATTTGAATATATGTTTGACGCGGAAGACCTGGATACTCAGGGTGGATTGGAGTTTGGCTGGGAGAAGAGCACTTCTGAGGGAAAAGAAAAAGCCCGTGAGGCAGTCAGGTGGCTTCAATCAAACTACCCATTGCAGACCTATGTGATTCAGAGCCACCCTGATAAATCAAGTAAATATTCGATTTCTGATTTCAGAGATTTTAACAATATTGCTCCCGATGTTTGTTTCGGTTTTGACGGGATGCCCGGGCATCAGAAAAGAATCATCCGGAGAGGTTATAAAACCGAAAATGCTTATGTCTGGGGTGAGGTGGATAATAAGCTGGGAGCCACATTCGGAGGAGCCGGAATATTTATGGCACAAATTGGAGGTGTATGGGATGCCCTTTTAAGCGAGGGAAGACATTGGTGGGTATCTGCCAGTTCTGATTATCATGCAGACGATGACTTCTATCCGGGCGAGTACCAGAAAACGTATACGTATGTCGCAAAGAAAAATGATCCCCAGGCATTAATCGATGGAATGCGATCAGGAAATACCTATATCGTTACAGGCGATTTAATTTCTGGTCTGGAATTTACCGTTGATGAGGCAATGATAGGAGAAACCTTAGTTACGGAAAATGAGAAAGTAAGCATCAAGGTTAAGATTTTTGACCCGGATGGTTCAAACTTCAACACATACAGTGATTATACAAATCCGG
>DRHS01000068.1 GCA_011053095.1 Bacteroides sp. | reverse complement strand
TTTGTAATGCTGAGGTATTCATAACAAGCTTCGTCATTTGGGAAACACTTATGGAATTCTATTGCATTCACTCCGTGAAAATTTAAACCCTTGTCCATGATACAAAGGTGGGAATTTATGGGATGCCTAAGCGCCTATACCTATACTTTTGAATCGTGAAAAACTGTCAGGCAACAGAGGTTTTATGAATTCAGAAAACCCATGAATTGGCATTGTAAAAACAAAACGGAAAATTAGTGATGGATTTGGAGAAAAATAGTTTGGGGTATTTATGGATCGTGTTCATTGTATTAGGATTGCTTGGAAATGTCTCCAATATCAATTCTCAGGCTGTTGTAATCCACTCATCTCAACTGGCTTCAGATTATAGCATCAACAGTCCCTTTACTTATTGTTCATTGATTCTGAACGATACGGTAGAAGGGATTAGTCCAGGAGGGAAAAGTTTCGGGATAGTTGGGTGGCCATTTCCCGCTAATGAAGCAGATGCTGATCCTCCGGGATTGACAAATGAGAGGGTCGCAGGAAGTTTTACCGGACGTGCATTCCTTGATTTGGCGCTACTTCCGGCGAATTTTGAATTAACATACAAGGCAGATGCGAATAGATGGCCGGTAACTATTGTTGCTCCGGATGTTGTAACTCTTGATCCTTATGTGGGCACGTATTGCGAAAGCGATGCTGCATTTGCGCTTTCTGGGGGACTGCCTCTGGGAGGGTATTATACGGTTAACGGGGCGCAAACGGCCACCTTCGATCCGGGTTCGGGTGCCGGAACCAACACTGTCTATTATTATACAGGATCCGGGTCTTGTTTAGCTTCTTCTTCTTTTCAGACCATTACGGTTAACGCGGACCCGACAGTAAGCTTTCTTCCCCTAAGTGATGTATGCATTACGGAACCTGCTTTTGTACTGACTCAGGGTAGTCCCGCCGGGGGAATATATTCGGGTGCCGGTGTTGCAGGAGGAATCTTTGATCCCAATCTGGCAGGCATTGGAGCACATCCGATCACTTATACATATTCGAACGGTACATGTTCAGACAATAATGGCCAGACCATACAGGTAGGAGCGATACCGGCAGTGAATTTTGCGGGACTCGCGGCCTTGTATTGCAATTCCGATCCTCCGGTTCCACTTATCGGGACACCTGCCGGTGCGGGAGGAGTGTTTACCGGCAACGGGATTACAGACAATGGAGATGGAACGGCCGTGTTTAACCCGGCTACCTCAGGCCTGGGCACCTATAATATTTCCTATACCTATACAGAAGCCTTCGGATGCGATAGTACAATTACCAAACAGGTCCAGGTAGGAACACTTCTCACCTTGACGGGAATAGACCCGGTTTATTGCGAGGATGCTGCCAATGTTCTTTTTACATACAATCCATCCGGTCCGGCCGGAAGTTTTACAGCTCTTGCCGGCCTGACGGACAATGGTGACGGTACCGGAAGCTTTGATCCTGCGCTTGCTGCCCCGGGTTTTAACACTATCGAATATACTTATACCGATGTATCGGGTTGTGTAAGCGTTCTTCAACAGCAGGTTGAAATTGCACTGATACCGAATGTCACATTCGTTGGTCTTGCTGCAAACCATTGTGCTAACGAAAGCAATATTACTCTAACCGGAAACCAAGCCCCTCTTGGCAGTTTCTCCGGACTGGGCATTACGGATAACGGTGACGGTACAGCTATCTTCAATCCCTCAGCCCTGGTTGTAGGGGGGCCTTATGACATTACCTACACTTTTACGGAACCAGTTACCGGCTGTTTTGACAGCCAGACCAGCCAGACAAATATACTTTCGGTCCCTACGGGAAATATTACGGGAACCAGCACCATATGCTCCGGAGCATCGACCGACCTGACTGTAAGCTTTACCGGTACAGGTCTTTATGATTTCACCTATACGGACGGAACATCTGTATTTACCAGGAACGGGGTCGGCAGTCCCTACATATTTCCTGTAAGTCCCACTTCGACCAGCACATACACACTGGCTTCCATTACCCAAACGGCAGATGGATGCGGCAATACCGGTACCGGGTCCGCTGCAGTGACTGTAAATCCCCAGGTTCAGATAAGCAAACAGCCGGTTTCACAATCGGTATGCCCGGGTGATAATATTCTGTTTACCATAGAATCGACAGGAGTCGGACTCAGTTACCAATGGCAAAAGGATGGTGTCCCCATCCCGGGAGAGATCAACCCAAACCTTCCCCTGAACAATATCGATGCAAGCTATGCGGGAACGTACAGTTGTATTGTAAGCAGTAGTTGCGGGGGACCTTTGACAAGTAATGGAGCTGTCCTGACCCTTTTGCCCCAAACCATCATTAACACCCAACCGGCTAACCAAACCGGATGCGAAGGGAATAATATCAATTTCACTCTGGCTGCCACCGGTTCAAACCTCAACTACCAGTGGAAAAAGGGTGGGATACCAATGTCAGACGGCGGACGGATCTCTGGTGTGAACACAAATAACCTGCTGATCACAGGAGTTATCAGTACGGATGTGGCAGCATACAAATGTACGGTTTCGGGTGATTGCGGGGACGAAACTTCCATTCCGGTTGTTCTGACAGTAAACCAGAATATTTTAATCACCGGCCAGCCTGTAAGCACCAGCGTATGTCCGGATGACACAATCAGTTTTGGAGTAACAGCAACAGGCACTTCCCTTACTTACCAGTGGCAGAAAAATGGAGCACCAATGCTTCCGGAAACCAATTCCAGTCTGATCATTGAACCGGTCACCCTTGCCGATGCCGGAATTTATCAATGTGTTGTTACAGGTGCCTGTCCGACCAGGTACAGCACGGCCGCAGTATTAACCGTTAATGAACCCCTGGCCATTACTTCCAATCCGCTGGCCGAAAAAGAAAAATGTGTCGGTGAAGATGTCACCTATGCCGTTTCTGCAACGGGAACTGGTTTGAGTTACCAGTGGAGAAAAGACGGTACGGATATGGCAGACGGAGGGAACATATCAGGGACAAGCCTAACTACACTGATTATCACCGGACTCGTTTCAGGCGACGAGGGTATTTATACATGTATTGTCAGTGGAAGCTGTGGCAGCACCGGCAGCCTGCCTTCCAAATTAGTAGTTGATGAAACCCCGGTTATAACAACACAGCCTTCAGATAAAACTGTATGCAAAGGAGGGAACACAAGCTTCAGCATCAATGCCACAGGTCCCAATCTGAATTACCAGTGGCAGAAGGCGGGTATTGATATGCCAGGTGAAACAAACACCTTCCTGGCTAATAACAATGCCGGCAATTCAGATGAAGCAACATATCATTGTATTGTTACCAACGCCTGTGGAGACCTGACAAGTTCAGATGTCGATCTGATCGTAAATGATTCCACCGTGATCGTAATCCAGCCTGCTTCTGACTCCCTCTGTGAAGGCGGTAATATAAACTTCAGCCTGGTGGCCAACGGAACCGGTCTGTCATACCAATGGCAAAAAAACGGATTCGATATCTTTGATGGAGGATCCATCTCCGGTGCCCTGAGCAGCAACCTTGCTATTACTGGCCTGGTTCCCGCTGATGCAGGTACTTATCACTGCATTGTTACAGGGTCCTGCGGTATCCTTTCCAGCGACCCCGCAACGGTTGTAATAGATGATAATATAAATATCACCGCACAGCCTGCAAGCCAGGAGGCCTGTAAACAGGATAATGTTATTTTCTCTGTTACGGCTACCGGTTCATCTCTGGATTACCAGTGGCAATTCAACGGCACCGACCTTGGAGGTGAAACAGCTGCCACTCTGGTACTTAATTCGGTTACTACAGCTGATGAAGGAGATTATAATTGTATAATCACCAATCTTTGCAGCACTGAATCAACAGACGTTGTCTCCCTGATAGTAAACGATTCCACACAAATTATTACAGATCCGGCAGATGTAACTACTTGTGAAGCTGCCAATACCAGTTTCAATGTTTTAGCCACGGGTGCAAATCTGGTATATCAATGGGAAAAAAATGGAGTGAATCTCGCAGACGGAGCGAATCTCTCAGGGTCACTAACGGACCAACTGGTCATATCTGGATTGCTTCCGGGAGATGCAGGGATCTATACCTGTGAGGTTGCCGGAAGTTGCGGAACCTTTGAGAGTGCACCTGCCAGCCTTGTAGTGAATGAGGAGGTTTACATCACCACGCAACCTGCAGCCATAACAGTATGCCCAGGGGATAACGCCAGCTTTGGCATTACTGCAACGGGAAGCGGTCTTTCATACCAGTGGCAAAAGAATGGTTCCGATATTGTTGGAGAAATCAATCCCAGCCTTTCACTTAATAATATTACTGCAATTGGTGCAGGTATTTACAGATGTGTTGTTACAGGATCATGCAGGACCATCAATAGCAATTCTGTTAACCTGGCTGTGAATGAGGACCTGGCTTTTACCTCCCAGCCTGTTGACCAGGATAAATGTGAAGGTGAAACAGTAAGCTTTAGTGTTGCTGTCACTGGCTCCAATCCGGTTTATCAGTGGCAGAAAGACGGGGCAAACCTGATCGATGCCGGCAATATTTCAGGTTCAAACACAAAAGACCTCACTCTGAGTGGATTATTGCTTGCGGACGGTGGAAATTACACCTGCGTTGTCACAGGAAGTTGCAACAGCAAAACAAGCAATGCCGGTATACTCAGTGTTGATGAAGCCATAACCATCACGACTCAGCCCTTAAACATGAACGCCTGTGAGCACGATAATGTAATCCTTAATGTTGCAGCTACAGGGTCCAATCCAGGTTACCAATGGCAAAAAGATTTTATTAGCATACCGGGGGAAACCAATTCCTCACTGGTACTTGATTCAATTTCCCCGGCGGATGCAGGTGATTATACTTGCATCCTGACCAATGCCTGTGGATCAGTAGCTTCAAGTATCAGCAAGGTAATCATTCACCCTTCCACAACCATTCTTTCAGACCCATCTGATGTAACGGATTGTGAAGGAGGAAGTGCTGGTTTTTCAGTTGATGCAAACGGCTACGGCCTGATATACCAGTGGAAGAAAAACGGTGTTAACCTGAATGATGTTGGATCTGTATTGGGAACGGATACAAAGAACCTTTCCATCAGTCCTCTTATCAACGGGGATGCCGGAGTGTATACCTGCGAAGTTACCGGGACCTGTGGTATTGTATCAAGCGGATCAGCCAGCCTGACCGTAAATGAAAATATCCTCATCCTGACACAACCCATTTCTGCAATCGTGTGCCCGGGTAATAATGTAAGCTATTATGTTAATGCCTCAGGTACGAACCTCTCCTATCAATGGCAGAAGAATGGAACCGATATCCCGTCAGAAACCAACCAGACACTTGTAATCGATTCAGTACTTGCTGCTGATGCCGGCGTTTACCGCTGTGTGATCTCAGGAGCATGTCCACCGGTTCTCAGCAATGCCGTTTCACTGACTGTGAACCAGGATGTTGCAATTACAATTCAGCCGGTTTCAAAGCAGGTTTGTGAGAACGATAATATTAGTTTCAATGTTGCTGCAACAGGAACCGGAATTACATATCAATGGAAGAAGAACGGCGCAGATCTTATTGATGCTGGAAACATAACCGGATCACAGACCTCCGTTTTGGGAATTGGCAATATCAACCTGGCTGATTTCGGGACCTACACATGCCTTGTATCCGGAACCTGCAATTCAGACAACAGTAATACAGCTACACTCACCGTTGTTCCGAACACAGATATATTAGTTCAGCCGGTGGACTTCATTGCCATCAATAGTGGTGATGCCAGTTTTTCGGTCAGTGTAGCTGGTTCGGATCTGACATTCCAATGGCAGAAAGACGGGACAGATCTTTCCAACGGAGGCGTTTTCTCCGGAGTGGATACGAACATCCTGTACCTTGCAGGGGTGAGTGAAACTGAGGAAGGGACTTACACATGTCTTGTATCCGGCACCTGTGGATCTGATAACAGTGATCCGGGATACCTGACCGTTAACGATACAGCTGTCATTACAGTACAGCCTTCCGGGAACCAGGTGAAATGTGCCGGTGAAAGTGCCAATTTCGATGTCGTCGCCTCCGGAACCAACCTGTCATACCAATGGAAGAAAAATGGTACATCACTCATCGACGGAGGAAACCTTACAGGAGCTACAACAGCAGCCTTGCAGATCAGCAATGTCCAGCCCGCAGATGCAGGTAATTATTCATGCCTGGTAACTGCTGATGAGGGGAGTGAGACCAGTCTTGCTTCTGCACTCGTGGTGAATGAGCTTACCCAGGTAACGACACATCCTGCAGATCTTAATAGATGTGTAGGAGATGATGCGATGTTAGCCGTAACGGCCAGCGGATCAAATCTTATCTATCAATGGAGAAAAGATGCTGTCGATCTTTCAGATGGAGGGAACCTGAGTGGTAGTAATTCCAACATACTTAATATAACCAATCTTACCCAGGCAGATGCAGGAGATTATTACTGTGTTATAAGCGGGGACTGTAATGATGATAACAGCACACCTGCAAGGATCACGGTTAACCGGAATACATTAATAACGGTACAAGCCTCAAACAAGGTGAAATGTGAAGGTGAGTCAGCCACTTTCAGCGTAGATGCAGATGGAGACAGCCTGGTCTACCAGTGGAAAAAAGATGGAATTGACCTGGCTGATGGAGGCAATGTCAGCGGAGCAACATCAAAAGATCTAACGATTGCGAATTTGCAATTGAGCGATGCAGGAGGTTATAACTGCTATGTACAGGGTGCATGCGGATTTGAAACAAGTTCAGCAGCCAGCCTAACTGTGAATCCTGAAACCGGCATTACATTGCAACCCCTTAATCAGGAGTTTTGTGAAAATGAGGAAGCAGTCTTTATAATTGAAACAACAGGCACAAACCTTGGATTCCAGTGGATGCATGATGGAGCTGACCTTACCGACGCAGGAAATATCTCCGGTTCATTGACAAGCATACTTACTGTCAGCAACGCCGACACCAGCCATTCAGGGGTATACCAGTGTGTTGTAACGGGACTTTGCTCAGATGACATGAGTGATCCTGTGAGCCTGCTTGTACATCCTGCAGTACAGATATTGAGCGGACCAGTAGATGAAATAAGATGTGAGGGGACCTCGGCAACATTCAGTGTTTCTGCTTTCGGTGACAGCCTTACCTACCAGTGGAAAAAGAATGGAGTTAATATTTCTGACGGTCCCACAGTAAACGGATCCAGCAAAAAGGACCTGACTCTTACAGACCTTTCTGCAGCTGATGCAGGTGCATATAACTGCCTTGTTTCCAGCATGTGCGGTTCCGGAAACACAACAGCTGCCAATCTTACTGTCACAGCTTCAACGAGGATATTGGTTCAGCCCAGCCACAGAACGGTCAATGAGGGGGAATCGCTTTCTTTCTCCGTATCTGCTTCGCCAATAGCATTACTCACATATCAGTGGGAGAAAGATGGAGTTGCACTTGCAGACGTAGGGGATATTAACGGATCATTGACCTCTGTCCTTGATATTGCCAATGCTGATGTATCAGATGCCGGTTCCTATTCATGTATCGTGACAGGACCATGTGGAGTTATTACCAGTGATCCGGCCAACCTGAATGTGAATCTTGTGACCCAGATACTGACCCATCCTTCAGATCAATCCGTATGTGAAGGAACATCGGTTGTCCTTTCAGTTACAGCAACTGGTTCCAATATCACCTATGAGTGGAAAAAAGATGGAGTAAGCCTGGTCGATGTACCCTCAGTCATCTCGGGTTCCACCACCAACAATCTGACTATATTGACTACCGTATCCTCAGACGCAGGATCGTACCTCTGCATCGTCACGGGCGATGGTGGAAATCTCAATACTAATACTGCCGTAATATCTATTACACCTCTTACGAGCATCCTAACAGAACCGTCATCGACATACTCAAAATGTGCCGGTGAAGGAGCCTATTTTGTAATTAATGCTATTGGTGACAGCCTTATTTACCAATGGAATAAAGATGGTGCAAACTTTTCAGATGCTGGTAATATCTCCGGCTCTGGCACAAATGTTCTATCGATCAGCAATCTGACATCTGCAGATGAAGGTGTTTTCAGGATATCTGTTACCGGAACCTGCGGAACCGTAACCAGCGAACCTTCTACACTCTCTGTCACTGACCTCCCGGGAATTCCTGGTGTTATTACAGGGGATAATGTGATTTGCCAGGGTGAGAGCATTATTGTCTACGAAGTACCGGAAATCACCGGGGCTTCATCCTATGGCTGGATTCTGCCATATGATGCGATTATTGTTTCGGGAAATGGAAGCCGTTTCATTGAGGTCAGTTTCAGCTTTAATTCCGTGGATGGAGATGTACGTGTATACGGGATCAATTCATGTGGCAGCGGACCGGAATCTGCCGGTTACCCTGTTACTGTAAATCCTGTGCCTGTTGCCGATGCCGGCTGGGATCAGGTAGTCTGCGCTGATACTGCTGTACTTGCAGCCAATCCTTCGGCATTCGGGACCTGGACAGTATTCAACGGAACGGCTGTCATCAGCAATCCAAACCAGAATGACAGCCCCGTTCAGAACCTGTCGTAGGGTGATAATATTTTCATATGGACAATTAACCAGAACGGTTGTATAAGAAGCGATACAGTAATTGTTATGAATAAGCAATTAACAGTCTATGCCGGTTCCGATCAGACAGTATGTGAAAATGCAGCTACGCTAAATGCATTAGATCCTCCGGCCGGAACAGGTGAATGGCTGATTACGTCAGGCGGAGGTAATTTTAAGAATCCCAATCAGCCAGATACGGATGTTTTCAACCTTAGCAAGGGCACAACTGTCCTTAAATGGCTGGTGAATAATGAGGGCTGTCTCAACTATGACGAGGTAACACTGCAGAATAATACCCCGAGTGCGGCTGATGCCGGATTGGATTCGATTATCCTGACAGATATGTATGAACTTGATGCCAGCGTTCCGGTTATCGGTACAGGTGAATGGAGTCTTGTCAGTGGTTCAGGTACCATAGTGGACCGATTTGATATAAATTCCCAGCTAACCGGACTTGGAATTGGAGAAAATATTTTCAGATGGACAGTTACCAATCTTCAGTGTACTGACCAGGATGAAGTGAGTGTAATTAATTATACACCGACAATAACATATGCTGGTTATAACCAGTACTTATGTCTCGATATGGCTGAATTATCAGGATCAAAGCCTGCATATGGCAACGGCCTATGGACAGTAGTAGTAGGTTCCGGAAATTTTCAGGATGCATACAGCTATGAAACCGAGGTAATCAATCTCGCAAAAGGTGAAAATATTTTCCGGTGGACGATATATGAATACGAGGTTTCTTCCGATGATGTAAGCATATTTAATTTCTCACCCACTGAGGCCAATGCAGGGGTTGACCAGAATCTTTGTATTGACAATACTACACTTGCCGGCAGTGAGCCCATTGTGGGAACCGGAAAATGGGAAGTAGTTGGTGGATCGGCTGTGATTGAAAATGATGCTCTATACAATACCAGAGTTACAAATCTGGATTATGGACCAAATTCGTTTCGCTGGACTATCTCCAACGGTACATGTATCTCATCTGACGAAGTCATCATCAACAATAATACTCCATCAGGAGCCTATGCCGGTTTGGACAGGGTCATATGCGAAGATTCTGTGACATTGAATTCAAATACTCCTTCAATCGGTACCGGTGAGTGGAGTGTTATAAAGGGCTCCGGGTCCTTCACCAGTAACAGAGTAACAAACCTGGCAATTGATACAAATATTTTCCAGTGGTCGATTTCCTATCAGGGCTGCTGGGATGCGGATACTGTAATCATTATCTCTAATAAGCCCACGACAGCGATAACAGGTCTCGACAAGTCAGTTTGTGAAGATACTATTCTACTTCCGGGAAACCAGCCATATTATGGAACCGGCAGTTGGTCAGTCCTCACAGGATCTGCGGTATTCACAGATCAGAATGATCCCAATGCCGTTGCCAGTAACCTTGCCCTGGGATTAAACAAGTTCAGATGGACCATAACATACAACAACTGTAAATCCTCGTCGGATATAGATGTGAACTTTGACAGGATCATAGCCAGTGCAGGCAGCGACCAGGTAATTTGTAATGATGCAACGACCCTGGAGGCATTCAATGCAGCTCCTGGTAACGGTCAGTGGAGTGTGGTTGGAGGTTCAGGATCTGCAAATTTTATAAATCCTGATCAAGCAAATACTGAGGTTACCGGGCTTGACAGGGGAGACAACCTGCTTCGCTGGACAATAACCAATAAAGGTTGTATCTCCTATTCTGATATCAAGGTCGTAAATAACAGTCCAACTGATGCCTATGCAGGCCCCGACCGTTTCATTTGCGGGCCGGATCTGACACTGAATGCCAATAGTCCTGTTATAGGTACCGGAAATTGGTCTGTGATGGGTGGCTCAGCATCCATTGTCGATCCAACTCTGAATACCACACCAGCCACCGGATTAAGCCTGGGTCGGAATACCCTTCGATGGACAATCACTCACGAAAACTGTTACTCAACAGATGAAGTTGTAATCACCAATGATCAGCCAACAAATATTGATGCCGGAGAGGACCAGGTGGTCTGCGTTGACTCAGCTATCCTTTTTGCCTCAGATCCAATCTCTGGTGATGGAAGGTGGACTGTAGTATCCGGATCAGCAATTTTTATGGATAATGCAAGTAACAATACCGGGGTGCACAATCTCTCACAGGGTGATAATATTTTACGCTGGAATGTTACCAGTAAAGGATGTAGTTATTATGATGAGGTGGTGATCCGGAACAACCTGCCTTCTGAACCCACTGCAGGTCCCGACCAGGATGTCTGTGCAGATAGCTTGATGATGGCAGCAAATATGCCATTTATTGGAACTGGTGAATGGAATATCATAAGTGGTTCTGCAAAATTTGATGATGTCAACAAACCAGATGCAATGGCACGCAAGCTTAGTCATGGTGAGAATATATTACGCTGGACTATTGCTAACGGTGACTGCCATCTGTCTGATGATGTAATTATTACGAATAGCTCTCCGACTTCCGCATATGCTGGTGAAAATCGAACCATCTGTGCTTCGACTGCCAACCTTCTGGCCACTCCACCTTCAACCGGGACGGGATACTGGATTGTTGTCTCCGGTGCCGGCACTCTGAATGATTCTTCAAGATTTGATACCAGGATACAGAATCTTGGCTTCGGGGATAATACTGTAAGATGGATCACTGAGAATGGAAGATGCCGAAGTTATGATGAAATAATCCTCACAAACAACCTGGCATATGTATATGCAGGTCCGGATGAAGATATTTATTCACCAGGTCATACTCTTGTCGGTAATAAACCTGCAACCGGAACTGGCACATGGAACCTGCTTGCCGGTAAGGGAACCATTACAAACCCGGCCAGTTTTGAAACCACAGTCTCCATCCTGGGACCAGGAGCCAATACTTTTATCTGGTCCATTAATAACAATGGCTGTATTGCTTCAGATGATGCAGTGCTTACACATTACGTCATGCCCCTGACAAGTTTTAATGCGGATTCATATGATGGCTGTCCACCTTTAACTGTATCTTTTATTAATAATTCAATCGGAGGTTTTCCATATTCATGGGATTTCGGGAACGGATATACATCTGATCAGCCGAATGTTATCCATACCTTCGATACTCCGGGTGAATATACCGTAAGATTAACTGCCACAGGTCCACAGGGAAGAACAGTATCCAGGGATACAGTCATAGTTATCCACGATTTACCTATGGCAGATTTCACATTGACTCCATACGAAATATATATTCCTGAGCAGGTACTGCATTGTTTCAACCAATCATTTAATGCCGAAACCTATTTTTGGGATTTTGGAAACGGTACTACCTCAAGGGAGAAGAATCCTTCCCATACATATACCGAAGCAGGAGAATTTACAGTATCACTTGATGTATGGTCAGAGCATCAGTGCTTCGATTCACTTGTTATCACAGATGCCGTAAATGTTATTAAAAGCGGTGATATTATAGTACCTACCGGATTTACTCCTAATCCAAATGGTCCTTCCAGCGGATTTTACTCGGAAAATGATTACAGCAACGATATATTCCACCCGCATGTTAAAGGAGTAACAGAATACCGCCTGGAGGTTTATAACCGGCTTGGAATATTACTATTCGAGAGCAGAGACATCAATGTCGGATGGGATGGATATTTCAATGGGGTGATGGTTGAAGAAGGAGTGTATGTATGGAGGGTTTCAGGCAGGTATAATAACGGAAAGAAGTTTGAAGAATTTGGAAATATTGTATTGATCCGCAATTAAAACCTGTAAGGCTATATGAAAATGAAACATTATATCTCAGCAATTATCCTGGCCACAACACTGGTTGCGAATTGCCTTGCGGTGGACCCACAGTTCTCCCAGTTTTCTGCGGCAAAACTCTATTTGAGTCCCTCTTTCGCAGGATCATCCGGAGGAGGCAGGCTGATTATGAACGTCCGTGACCAGTGGTCGAAACTCCCCGGCACCTTCCTTACTTATTCCGCATCCTATGACCACTATATTGAAAAATACCGGAGTGGTGTCGGAGTTCTGGTGATGAAAGACGATGCTGGTCATGGATTAATTAGTACTACGACTCTTGGATTACAGTATTCTTATAATTTCGATATAAACCGGCAATGGCGTGTGCGGCCGGGGCTTCATTTCTATTACAGGTACCGAAACATTGATTTTAATAAATTGCAATTCAGCGATCAAATCGGATTCGACTACATTGCACCCTCCTCCATTGAAAATTCTCCAATGGAAAGTGTGGGTTCTTTTGATGCAAGCTCATCTGTCTTAGTATACTCGGATAATATCTGGATCGGAACAACCATTGACCATTTGATGTCAATGAGCCAGACTCTTGTGAATGAAATTGGCTATCTTCCTCTTCGCTATTCTGTATACGGAGGAAGTAAATATATGATTAATCAAAGGACCATATTAAATAAGGAAGAAAGCTTTAGTGGAGCTTTCCATTACTTGCATCAGGACCAATACAATTACCTGGATATAGGGGCGTACTACATTAATTCTCCGTTGATGATAGGGTTGTGGTACAGGGGATTACCGGTATTCAGGAAAAATCCTAATGCTGGCGCAGTTTCCATCCATGCTGGATACAGGTTCGAAAATCTGTCTCTTCAGTACAGCTATGACTTTACAACTTCACGGTTAATTACCAAAACAGGTGGAGCACATGAAATTTCACTCACCTATCTGATCTCGAATGAAGGAAGCACCAGAAGAAGAAGCCATAAAATGGTTCCCTGTCCTGAATTCTAAACCAGGTAATTGCATTCGATTATACAGAGAATAACCATCCTGATTGAAAAAATTCGGAGAAATCACTTTAATAATCCTAAGGATAGTTCTATTTTTGGTTGATCCAGGATTATTATGAGCGAAATAAAAATTCTTAATCTCCCCAAGTACGAGGACCCCCGAGGGAATCTTTCAGTCATTGAGGAGGAAACAAACATCCCGAATAATACACTGTGGTATGGTAACTCTTCACTCCAGATGGGTTATGTTTGCGATTGCGGCCATAATCTTGATGATGCCCTAAAATGCGGGGAATGTCAAAGCAAGTATCAAATGGAACATAATACCATGGTAAGAAGTGATTAAATTCCTTGATTTAAAGAAAATAAACGATGCATGTGAACCTGGACTTAGCCAGGCGATTCAGCGGGTACTGGATTCCGGCTGGTATCTTTTTGGAAATGAATTAAAAGGTTTTGAGCAGGAATACGGACAATATATTGGAACAGAGCATTGTATTGGGGTGGCAAATGGTCTGGATGCATTGCGTCTGATCCTGAGAGCATATATTGAACTGGGAATAATGCAGGAAGGCGATGAAATTATTCTGCCTTCGAACACCTATATTGCCTCCATACTTGCTGTATCAGACAACCGGCTTGTTCCGGTTCTTGTTGAACCTGATATCGATACCTGTAATATTGACCCGGACAGAATTGAGGAAAAGATTACATCGCGGACAAAAGGAATTATGATTGTCCACCTTTACGGGCAGAACGCCATGCAACCTGAGATCCGCAGACTTGCCGACGAATACAACCTGAAACTTATCGAAGACAATGCACAGGCTCAGGGATGCTATTATGGAGATAAGCGTACCGGGTCCCTCGGAGATGTCGCAGGCCACAGTTTCTACCCTGGCAAAAACCTTGGAGCTCTGGGTGATGCCGGTGCTGTAACCACAAATGATGATAATATCGCCTCAGTTATCAGGGCCCTTGCAAATTACGGTTCATCAGAAAAATACACGAATGACTACCAGGGATTAAATTCCAGGCTTGACGAGATACAGGCAGCTGTCCTCCGCCTCAAGCTGCAAAAACTTGATGCAGACAATCAACTCCGCAAAGAAATTGCAGTTTTATACCTTGATCGTATTACAAATAGCGAAATTGTCCTTCCTGCAATTCCTGCCGATGACCTTTACTCAGAAAATCCTTCTCATGTCTGGCACCTTTTTATAATCCGTACGAAAATCAGGGATGAACTGCAGAAATATCTGGCAGATAAAGATGTTCAGACAGTGATACACTATCCCATTCCAGCTCATAAACAAAACGCATATAAGGCCTGGAATCATTTGTCATTTCCAGTATCTGAACGTATTCATTCCGAAGTCCTTAGTTTGCCAATTAGCCAGGTAATGAATATAAGTGATGTTGAATATGTAATTGACCAACTAAACAAATTCAGGCATGCTTAGCATTATATTCTTATCGTACTACAGCGGGTGAAAGGAACCAACCACAAATCAGGTGGACATTTATAAAGAAGGTAAGGTTTTTCAAAGACACCTTTTATTCAAGCTCAACATGGCCGGTTAAGGTGATAACAAGGATGGGGTTTTTCTTCTCCTTCATTGCCTTTCTTATGATCCTGTTCTATTCCTGTATTACCCTTTTTGGAAACTGGGAATTCTAGGGTAAATATATTCCGGGGTGAACTTCAACCGTGGTAATTATATCCTTCTTTTCGGGGATAATGAGTCTTTGATGTCAAGGTTAAACATGTAGTAACAGACTTGAGCAGACCCGTCAGGTTTAGGATACTGATCTTAGCAACCATTCAATCTCATTCTTTTCAAAATACTGAATAACAAAATCATCTACATATGCAGAATCAGTGCCCGAATAATGCAAGTATACCTTTAGGGGTAAATCATGAATCTTTTCTGGTACAAAGAAATCAATTTGTATGTTCCTCCAACCAAGCGAGTCTTCAGTTTCTATAGTCCTTTTACTATAATAAAACAAGTTTGGATCATCGGCAGAAGCTATTATTCTGCATTGGTCTCCCGGATCGTACACCCATGCACTGATACGGAAACTTTCCCCGGTAGCAACTTTATCAAATACAGAGGTAAGTGAGAAGGCCTGTCTATCTGAAAGTTTTGAGGAATACTTTCCACCGAATGAAATTTCGGTACTTTGAGACCTGCCGAAGTCCAGAAATACAGAATCTTCAGATGTAATAAAAAATTTATTATCCGCAGACAGGTTTTCCATATCACTTGACAGTTCCAGTTTTAGCCGGCGTGCATTGATATCAATATTCATATTTTTAAAAAGCAAGTCAAATACAAGAATATTTTCATGGTGACCGACCAAGGCTTTAGTAAAATCCATAAGAAATGGTTTCTGATAGATTTCTTCGATTCCCAGAACAAAAAGATACCGTGCTCCATTATCGATGGATTTCCGGATCCCGATGCTATCATGGTTGTAAAAAATAGGTTTATCTCGTCCAAATCTGGCATCAACATATGCAGTCCACCCATCCATATCGATCAGGTAAAGGGACTGTTGGCTGGTTCCGGGAAGACAAATTACCGTATCATCCGGATGTATGCCAAACTCAAACAGTTTCTCTTTCATCTCACGGAAAGCCAGATATTCGGAATTCTCATTCATCCAGCCGGTATGCCGCTTATCATATTCCTGCCTTGCATAGACGATGTTTAATAAGAGAAAGCCGGCAAAAAGACCTTTTAATAAATAGCTCTTGAATATTTGAGGGAACCTGTTCAGAAGGCCACTGATTGAAGCTGCAATGATCATCACAATGAGGATATACATATTAATAACGTAATAATCATGATCCCGGAATGTCCAGAATTGCAGAAGAATATAAATGATTAGCAGAGGAAGTAGTAGGATCGTAAGTGCAGATAATAGAGGATTGATATACCTCATGTTGAATGGGATGGATAATCCAAGCAGAATGATAATCAGGATTGTAAACTTGTTAAAGTAGGAAGGTAACCAAAGCTTCCTTATCCCTTCTACAATACCCCGGATCCCTTCAAGATCGTAATTCCATATAGGAAAAATGGTTGTCGAAAAATGTGTTGTATTATGCAAGTTGTTATAGAACCTGGCATAAATGACCCAACCCGATACAATGATTAATAGTACGATGAATGGAAGTATCTGAGCTATTCCCACCTTTAAAGCATTCTCGGAGTTTTGTTTACCCTGAGTCCACCCCATCCATTTCAATATTAAATATCCCAGAATGGGAAAAACCATAAACAATCCTGTGATCTTAAAACTTCCGGCAAGCAGATAAAACAATGCAGAATAGTAGAGGTAGGAAACTCTTTTATTCTCACAATAAGAATAGAAATGATAAAACCCAATGATCCCAAGTGCAAGTGCAGAGGCATTAGTCAGATAATTACTGGCATAATAGACCAGCAAAGGAGATGTGAATAGAAGAATTGCAAGACTGGAGGCCCAGAAGGAATCCTTTAGTAGTCTATACAACAGCCGGAACAAGTACAATAATCCGGATAGAAATATTAAGGTATTAATCAGTCTTATCAGGAACTCATGGGCCCCGAAAAATTTATATAATAGTGCTACTGTATAATAGAACAAAGGAATCTCACTGGTGGCACAATATCCGCTGGTCCCATCGTCAGAGATAAGTAGATGGATCTGAGGATGAAAAAACCTCATTCCATGCTTATAATAATTAAGTGATAATGATGCACAATCAGCCTGCCTCCATGCATGAATAGATTGAGGAGGATAAAATATTGTTTTATGGTATTGGTAATAAACGGAAAGTACTAGAAGGATTGCGACAAATATTATACTAAATCCCTGAAGGTTTGTTAATGATACTGGTCTATTATGAGATTTTAAGAACTTCACAACAATTTAACGCATGTTAACACAGACCTCTCTCCCCTTCGAAGTATAGTCAAAAGTACTTGAAAGTCAAGATCCGCTTTTATCAATTCAAAGTTGTTATTGAATTTATTTACTCTCTTTTCATTAGAACGCTTCTCAAAATAAAGGCCTGCCCTAGATCATCTTGTAGTTTTGGTATTCAAAGAGTCGTTTGCCGGTCTGATATTCGATCCAGTAAAGTACCCTGTCAAGAGTTTTGAAGCTTTTCTTATTTTCATCCAGTTCTGCATGCCAGTTCAGCTTTTTAATTCTCTCCTCCATTACCCTGGGATGAGTATCTTTAAATCGAACTATTGAGTCAACAGCTGAATAATCGTAAAGTTTTGTATGGTTCACTTTCCTGTCAACCCACTGGTCGCTGTGGTACATCTTATTAAAGTTGACATGTTTTTGTTGCATGATTTCAGGGGAACGGACCCATCCGTAATGGTACATGCAGGCGTTGGCGGGTTTTACTTGAAGTTTTCGGCTTCCTCTCCGGAATCCCTGGGCATCCTTATAAGAACGGATCTTCTTATCGTTCCGGATAATCCTTATTTCGTTACGATACCAGGAACGTGAGTCAGCATTGTAATTGTAACTTCCGAAAAAATGGAGGTATTTAAAAAGCAATCCTTCTACTTCCGGATCATCAAGCCATCTTTCCATGGAATTAAGGATCTCACTGAAGTATTTCTCGTGAACCACCTCATCCGCCTGAATGTAAAAGGCCCAGTCGTATTCTTCGGGAATGTGATCAAGGGCCTTGTTGGTCTCCTGGGATAAAACCTCTCCGTTTTTTCGCCTGGAATCATCCCATGTACTCTCTATAATCTCGATCTTATCAGAGGGAATGGATCGGATCATATCCAGGGTTCCGTCCTCAGAGTTCCCAATATTTATAATAAACTTGTCACAAACAGGCAGAATGGATTGAATCGATTCTCTCACCGGGTAGGAGAACTTCTCAGCGTTACGTACAAAACTAAATCCGCAGACCTTCATATGCCAGGTAAATGAGTGCCAGTTACCCCTGATTAAGAGGGTATCTGTCTATCCTTATTCTAAAGTTACTAAAAAATATCGTATAAAAGAACCCTTGCTTTTTTAAAACATCTGAAGCATGTGATATTTTGCGTACAGGCCTTTCTTTTTCAGGAGGTCTTCATGCATTCCCCTCTCTTCTATCCGGCCCTCCTCAATGACTATGATCTCATCGGCATATTTCACAGTTGAGAGCCTGTGTGCAATTACAATTGAGGTTCGGTTCTTCATCAGGTTCTCGATTGCTTCCTGTACATACTTTTCAGACTCGGTGTCAAGCGAAGAGGTTGCTTCGTCAAGAATTAAAATGGGAGGATTTTTCAGCAATGCTCTCGCAATGCTGATACGCTGTTTTTGTCCCCCACTCAACTTACTGCCCGCATCCCCGACGTTTGCCTGGTAGTTATTTGGGGTTTCCATTATGAAATCATGCGCATTTGCAATTTTTGCAGCCCGGATCACATCATCCGGATTAGCATTATCAAGTCCGAAAGCTATGTTATTAAAGAAAGTATCATTGAATAATATGGATTGCTGGCTGACTACACCCATTAGATTTCTAAGATCAGACATTTTATAATCCTTTATGTCTGTTCCATTGATCAGGATCTTACCCTCGACTGAATCTATAAACCTGGGCAGCAGGTCCACCAGAGTTGACTTGCCTGAACCAGATTTTCCAACGATGGCAAGTGTCTTTCCCTTCTCAATCTTCAGGTTTATATTTTTCAGCACCGGTTCAGTCCCATATGCAAAGGAAACATCCCTGTATTCAATTTTTGTCTCAAAATCCTTAACAGGCTTAGCCTCAGGTATATCCTTGATTATTATTTTAGTGTCAAGGATCTGTTCAACCCGTTCAAATGCAGCCATTCCCTTCTGGATATTGTAATACCCGGTTGAAAATGATTTTGCCGGGGTTATGATCTGTGAAAATACAATCAGATAGGCTATGAAAGCCCCAGGATCCAGTGGGGAAGTCTGGTTGAGCACGATCGTGCCACCCACATACATGAGTACCATCATGACTATCGTTCCCATGAATTCACTCATTGGTGATGCCAGGAACCTGCGTCGGTATACCCGGGTGATGGAATCTGTATAATCCTGGTTTATATTGAAAAATTTACGGCTCATTGTCTTTTCCCCGTTAAATGCTTTCACTATCCGCATCCCCGTGAGGGTTTCTTCGAGAATAGAAAGTAATGTACCCTGCTGGCTTTGAACTTTTCTCGAATCCTTCCTTAGATTTTTGCCCATTCGTCCTATCAGCAGTCCGGAGATTGGCAGGAGTATTACAGCAAAAATGGTTAACTGATAACTCATCACAAACATTGAGATCAGGAATACGATGATCGTAATGGGATCCCGGAAGATCATTTCGAGAGAACTCATTACCGAGAGCTCTATTTCATTCACGTCCATCCCAACACGCGCCATCACATCCCCTTTGCGGGAATCTGAGAAATAAGACATCGGAAGGCGCAGGGTTTTATTATATACCTGGTTGCGAATATCCCTCACCACTCCTACCCTTACAGGGGTAATGAAATAATTGGCAAGGAACTTAAATCCGGTTTTAAAAAGAGCCAGAACAACTACAAGAACTGAAACCATCATAAGGGCCTTTGCATGCCCATATTCAATGATTATAGAGCTCACATAATAATTGAAAAATTGCTGCACCGTATCCATGTCGAGTACAAAGGGGACCTTTTCAGTAACCATTGTCTGAGTCTCGAAAAGGATCCTGAGGAAAGGAATGGCCATTACAAATGAAAACAGGGCAAAAAATGCAGAAAGCACATTGAACAAAATGTTCAGTGTTGCAAAGTACCAGTAGGGCTTAACATAGCCCGCAATGATTTTAAATCGCTTCATTAGATTTTCCGGGATTGTGGCTCCGGTTTAAATTCCGGTGTAATTGTCCGGTGTTATACGTTTAATTTCTTCAATAACACCCTGGTCTAACTCTAACGTATCGAGGAATGAATGTATTATTTCGCGGGTAATTATTTTATTGGTCCTTGTAAGGTCCTTCAACGCCTCGTATGGTTTTGGATATCCTTCACGCCGGAGAATGGTTTGAATTGCTTCTGTAACCACGGCCCAGTTTCGGGTCAGGTCTTCCCTCATCTTCTCCTCATTAATAATTAGTTTGCCAAGGCCTTTCTGAAGAGATTTTAGTGACAGTAGACTGTGGCCCAGGGGCATTCCGATATTCCTGAGCACAGTTGAATCGGTCAGGTCGCGCTGAAGCCTGGAAATCGGAAGTTTGGAACTCATGTGTTCAAAAAGCGCGTTTGCAATTCCAAGGTTGCCTTCAGCATTTTCGAAGTCAATGGGATTTACCTTATGGGGCATCACCGATGAGCCGACCTCCCCCTTTTTCAGCTTTTGTCTGAAATATTCCATGGAAATATAGGTCCAGATATCCCTGCAAAAGTCTATAAGTATGGTATTGATTCTCTTCATACTATCAAACTGTGAAGCAAGCTGGTCGTAATGCTCTATCTGGGTTGTGGTCCTCTGCCTGCTAAGTCCCAGTTTCTCTCCAACAAACCGATCCGCAAACAGAATCCAGTCCACCGCCGGATAAGCAACCAGATGTGCATTAAAGTTCCCTGTGGCACCGCCGAACTTACCTGTATAGGGGATTTTCTTAAGTGATTCTATCTGTATCTCAAGCCTTTCTATGAACACCTTTATTTCTTTTCCCATTCGGGTAGGTGATGCGGGTTGTCCATGAGTTCTGGCAAGCATGGGAACCAGGGCCCACTGATCCGATCTCTCCCTTAACATGCTAAGGAATTCTTCAAGCACCGGGAAATAGGCCTGAACCATGGCGTCCTTGAATGAAAGAGGTGTTGCGGTGTTATTGATGTCCTGGGAAGTAAGTGCAAAATGAATGAATTCTTTCAACTCTGAAAGTCCGATTTCATCAAACTTTTCCTTTATAAAGTATTCCACAGCTTTTACGTCATGGTTGGTAGTCTTTTCGAATGTTTTGATCTGCTCCGCATCGATAAGAGAAAACTCGGTATAAATTGCTCTCAGTTTCTCAAAGATGTCTGCATCTGCTCCTGACAATTCCGGAAGGGGCAATTCACAGAGTGCAATAAAGTATTCGATCTCGACAAATACACGGTAACGGATCAGTCCAAACTCAGAAAAGAATGGCGCCAGTTCCTCAACCTTGGAACGATACCTTCCATCAATGGGAGAAATGGCGGACAACTCAGATATTTTCATTCTTAATTATTTTGAGCATAAAGTTAGAAGTTTTTGCCGTCAAAATCAGAACTGATATACTTTTTGTATTTTTAAACCATGCAAAGAAAAACCATCTATATTATATTCCTGACAGCCCTGCTTGGTATATCTGCGAAAACCTCAGTGGAAGAGACACCCCGGAAACTCCAGATTTATAGCTTTGAGATAACAGAAAACATTGCACCCCCGGTATGGAGGACCACCCAGAAGGCATTTGAGGAGGCTGAAAGTCTGAAAGTTGACCTTATCATAATCCGGATGAATACTTACGGGGGAATGCTGAACATCGCCGATTCGGTTCGCACAATAATTCTGAACAGTAAAATACCGGTATGGGTTTTCATAGACAACAACGCGGCATCTGCGGGTGCCCTGATCTCCATAGCTTGCGATAGTATATACATGCGAAGCGGGGGAAGCATCGGTGCTGCAACCGTGGTTGACCAGCAAGGGGAAGTGGTACCGGATAAATACCAGTCCTTCATGCGTTCAATGATGCGTGCCACCGCTGAAGCTCATGGCAAGGATACTGTTATCACAGGTAACGATACGATAATCAGCTGGCACAGGGACCCACAAATAGCTGAAGCCATGGTAGATCCATCCTTATACGTTAAAGGGGTTTCAGATACCGGGAAGGTACTCACCTTCACTGCATCGGAAGCTGTGCAACACGGATTCTGCGAAGGAATTGTAGAAAATATTGAGGATCTGCTTGTACAGGCTCATATAGAAAGTTATGATATAGTAAAACATAAATCCAGCAGTCTTGACAAGATTATCGGTTTACTGCTGAATCCTGTTGTGAGTGGAATACTGATCATGGTTCTGGTAGGGGGTATTTACTTTGAATTGCAGTCACCTGGAATCGGATTCCCTCTGGCTGCAGCACTTCTTGCAGCCATCCTCTATTTTGCACCACTTTATCTTGAGGGACTCGCGCAAAACTGGGAGTTGTTGATTTTTATCGTGGGACTAATCCTGATCGGCGTAGAAATGTTTGCCATACCCGGATTCGGGATTGCAGGCCTGGCAGGTATACTTCTGGTGGTTACCGGACTCACTATGGCCATGGTCGATAATATTGTTTTTGATTTCGAATGGAACATTGCATTTTCTGAAGTGGTAAAAAAATTCGTTATTGTAATCGGATCGATGTTCCTGTCTATAATCCTATCCCTTTACCTGGGCAAACAGCTGTTTACCAATAAGGCATTTGCAGGCCTCTCCCTTGACCGAGAGCTGAATACAGATGATGGTTTCCTCGCTGTTGAAAGTGAGCAAAAGGAGCTTATTGGAAAAAAAGGTATTGCTGAATCGGTGCTGCGACCCTCAGGTAAGGTGCTTATCGATGATGAAATTTATGATGCAGTCTCTGAATATGGTTTTATAAATAAGAATGAAAAAGTAAAGGTCCTGCGTTACCTCCACGGACAGCTATATGTGATTAAGGATGAAGGCAGCGGCGACTAATAGTCTGATCAGGAATTTCCGGCCTGAAGATTACCCCTCCCTGCTGGAACTATGGCAAAAAACGGACCTGACACCACCGGAAAGGGGTGACAACGAAGAGGTTATAAAGAGGTGTAATGATCACGGGGGACAATTACTTGTTATTGAGGATACAGGAAGTGGAAAAATAATCGGTTCCTCCTGGATGACATGGGATGGAAGAAGGATATATCTCCATCATTTTGGCATACTGCCTGATTTTCAGAGAAGGGGACTTGGTACAGAACTTGCAAAGAAATCACTTGAGTGGATACAGCAAAAGGGACAACAGGTAAAACTGGAAGTACATAAGAAAAACCATGCGGCAAAAAGACTTTATGAGAAACTCGGATTCTTTGCCTTCCGGGATTATGATATATATATGATAAGGGAGTTCGAATCATGATAAAACATCAATTATTATTGCTTTTACTCATGCTTTGCATATCAATATCACTTAAAGCACAGAAATCAACCAAATATCCCGGCTGGGAGGTCTCAGTTGTTACAAAGGCCAATACAGCGATTGATTCAGAATTTATGAATGAAGATGAAAAGGAAGTGATCCTGCTTTCAAACCTTGCAAGGGTAGACGGACCATTTTTCACAGAAACCTTCCTGAAGCAATATCTGATTCTGAAAGACAAGAAAAGCAACAAATATATCCGCTCACTTTATAAGGACCTGCAGAAGGTGAAAGACCTTCCCATGTTGCTTCCGGAAAAGGAACTGTATGACGTGGCCCGCGATCATGCAACAAAATCGGGGGTGAAGGGCTACGAGGGTCATAAGGGGTTCAAGAACCGTTATACTCCGGTCATGGAAAACTTTATGGAGGTCGGAGAAAATATTTATTACGGAGAATATACTCCGGTAGAAATTGTACTTCAACTGCTTATCGATGAAGGAATCGAAGACCTGGGCCATCGTCATAACCTGCTGAATCCCAGATTTAATTCACTTGGAGTTTCAATTAAACCTCATAAAGAATACAAGTATAACTGCGTAATGAGTTTTGGATTGCTCCCACGTTCATACGAGGACTATATACAGTAATTTCTCTTCTGATAAACCTGCCAATGAGCCCGTTAAATCTACGTCACGAACGTTCCCACACAAAGGTGGTAGCAACCCTTGGACCCGCAACTTCTTCCAAAGAAGTGCTGGAAGAATTGTTTGAGGAAGGAATAGATGTCTGCCGCCTGAATTTTTCGCATGGAAGCCATGAAGATCATCTTAAAATTATTGATCTTATCAAGGAAATCAATGAGGAAAATGGAACATATGTAGCAATGCTGGCTGACCTTCAAGGTCCCAAACTAAGGGTAGGTGAGATGGAGAAGAACGGGGTTCAACTTAATGACGGCCAGGTATTCCGACTGGTCAATAAACCCTGCAAAGGCACATCCGAACAGGCCTACATGAGTTATTCTCTCCTGCCCAGGGATGTAAGTATCGGCGAACAGATCCTTGTTGATGACGGAAAGATCTGTCTGGAAGTTACATCTACCAATGGTAAGGATGAGGTAATAACAAAAGTAATCAGCGGCGGGATCCTATCATCCAATAAGGGAGTCAATCTCCCGGATACAAAGATATCCCTGCCAAGTCTGACGGAGAAAGATATCGCAGATGCCAGGTTTGCACTTGACCATGGGATAGACTGGATTGCACTTTCTTTTGTACGCCACGTTACCGATATCCTCGAAGTAAAGGAATTGATTAAGCACAGTAAGAGGCCGCATGCCAGGGTTATAGCAAAGATCGAGAAACCGGAGGCCCTGATGGAGATTGAACAGATAATTGATATGTCTGACGGTATCATGGTTGCCCGTGGTGACCTGGGTGTGGAAGTACCTTTCGACCAGGTTCCGCTAATCCAGAAAGATATTGTCAAAAAATGCATTGATCGAAATAAACCGGTGATTATTGCAACCCAGATGATGGAAAGCATGATAACAAATTTCCGTCCGACCCGGGCAGAAGCAAATGATGTTGGGAATGCAGTCCTCGACGGAGCCGATGCCCTTATGTTAAGCGGAGAAACATCTATCGGAAAATATCCTGTCCAGGTTGTCCGAAGCATGCAAAAGATAATAGATTCCACGGAGGTCGGCTACAATTATTTCAGGAACAATCCCCCGCGCGAATTCAGCAGGACGTTTCTTGCAGATTCAATTTGTTACTCCGCATGCCAGATGGCTGAACAAACCAATGCAAAAGCAATAATCATTCATACCTATTCCGGTTATACCGCACTCAGGATAGCCAGCAATCGTCCAGCGGCTTCCATTTTTGTCTTTACTGATAAAAAGCGCGTTATACGGAAACTTTCCCTGGTTTGGGGTATTCGTGCATACTATTCTGAAGTATTTGAAACCATCAACGACTATATCGAACAATCCACCCAGAGATTGAAGAAAATGGACCTGATCCATGATGATGATGTGATCATCCATGTTGGCAGCACTCCTACTCCGGAACGCGGAAGAACCAATATTGTCAAACTTAGTTACGTCTGATGGCAATGCTGGAAAATCTTGAGGAGGCGGAAAAACGGTGGCTCTCCACTCTATCCTTGCATTGCAATAACCTTTTTGAGGGTGTATTCCTTCCTTCCCATGACCACCTGCATCATATTCGCGTCTGGTCACATGCGCGGAGACTAATTCAACTCCTCGACAGATCAGGAATTGAACTCCCCGATCACCTGACGGAAGAACTAATTATCTCTGTATTTTTTCATGATGTGGGACTTATACGTACACCCGGTGAACAGCATGGACTTGAAAGCAGAAGGCTCTGTGAAGAGTTTTTTGAAGACCATGTTTCTGATCAGACCGGACAGGAATCTAAAAAAGTCAGCCGGGTATCCATACCGGCCGTACCGGCAGGCGATTCACTCAACAGGATTCTTCATGCAATTGAACACCATGACGACAAATCTCTAAAGTCAGGTTCTGCCGGGATAAGACCCGGCGTTATTCCTCAGCTGCTTGGCCTGCTGTCTGCCAGTGATGACCTTGATGCATTCGGTAAGATGGGGATCTACCGATATGCTGAGATATATCTTCTTCGCGGTATCAGCCCGGAGGAATTGCCAGGACTTGTATGCGACAATGTGCAAAACCGGTACAATAACCTTAAGAATATCTTTGGGGAACTCAAGGACTTTATCAACGAACAGGAGGGCAGGTTCAGGCAGGTATATGATTTTTATCTCAATCTTGCCCAGGGGTATGCAGGCCAGGATGAAAGACCTGTCTGGGAACCTCAGTTGATCAGGATCATATACAACGCACTGCTGAGGGAGGAGAATCTTCTGGAAACTGACAGGTCATTGCCGGAGACTGATTTTGAAACTGAGATAGGGGACTGGTTTCGGGCCCTCGACAAAGAAAATTCCGGACGTGATATGATTCTGAAACTTGTTCCGGTTACTTAACGTAAAAATCGAGCATCTTCTTCCCCTCCAGGTAAGCTTCCAGGTGATCACCAATCTTTACCGGTCCCACACCGGCTGGAGTTCCTGTAAAGATAAGGTCACCGGTCTTCAGGGTAATAAACCTGGAGATATAGGCAATCTGAACCTCAACAGGAAAGATCATTAGTCCGGATTCACCCTCCTGCACCCTCTTTCCATTTATATCCAGTTGGAATGCAAGGCTGCTTATATCCTTGAAATCGGAAACCGGCAAAAAATCACTCAGGGGTGCCGAATTATCGAAGGCCTTTGCAATCTCCCATGGAGCACCATTTTTACGTGCCTCAGTCTGCAGGTCCCGGGCTGTAAAATCAATTCCCAGGCCAATCTCATCGTAATACCGGTCTGCAAACTTCTTCTCTATGTTCTTACCTACCTTTGAAATCTTCAATACGAGCTCAAGCTCATAATGAATGTCCGTGCTGAAATCAGGATAATAAAATGGTTTGTTGCCCCTGACAATGCTGTTCTCATGCTTCATGAAGAACAGGGGTTTCTCTGGGAGTGGATTGTTAAGTTCCCTGGCATGAGCCACATAATTCCTTGCAAGACAAATAATTTTCATAGGAAATTATAAATTTTAATTGAACACTGGTTCTTTCAAAGGTGTGCAGTCTCTATTTTCCGAATGCCCTGAGTTTGATTTTAGTGAGAACATTTTTGGTGTACAGGGGAAAATCCCCCTTAAGAATCCAGCCAAAATATCCGGGGTCTTTTTTCAACACCTCCTCCACCGGCTCACCCTTGTATTTTCCAAAATTAAAAACCTCCTCATCCTTGTCATTTAAAATGATTCTCCCGGCAAAATCAACATTCCGGTTCTGGGTAGAGAATCCGGACAGAAAATCCACATCATTTTCAAGGTCGTCATAGCGATCAAGCTGTGCTTTCAGAATCTCATAGGTTGCCAGGGTATCCGCCTGTGCACTATGGGCATCCTCCAGATCCTTCTGACAATAGAACTTCAATGCTGCAGTGAGAGTACGTTGTTCCATCTTATGAAAAATTACCTGGACATCGACAAACTTCCGCTTGCTCATATCGAAATCAATATCTGCCCTGAGGAATTCCTCCGCAAGAAGTGGAATATCAAATCTATTTGAATTATAACCGGCAAGGTCACAGCCCTCAAGATCCTTTGCCAGGGATCTGCCAATATCCTTAAACGTGGGCTTGTCCTTTACATCTTCATCGGTAATTCCATGAATGGCAATTGCTTTGGGATCAATGGGGATGGTAGGATTGACAAGCTGAGTATAACTTGATTCCTCCCCGGAAGGCATAATTTTCAACCAGGAGATCTCCACGATCCGGTCGCTGGCAACATTAATGCCGGTTGTTTCAAGGTCAAAGAATACAATTGGGTTTCTAAGCTGGAGTTCCATAGATCAGGTTTAAGAAAAAGACCCGGCGTGAAAATACTGCCGGGTCTTCGGTTTATATAATTAATTAGGGTTATGCATTTATCATCATAGGCATCAGCAGCATCAATACATCCTCTGCTTCATTATCCGAGGCAGCAGGAAGCAGGATGCCGGCCCGTGTGGGATCCGATAATTCTACTATCACATCTGGTGAGGTGAGATTTGACAGGATCTCAAGAAGAAAAGTTGATTTAAAACCGATCTCCATGTCCTCCCCTTCGTACTGGCAATTTAACCTCTCGTATGCTGAGATAGAAAAGTCAATATCCTGGGCTGAAACAGTCATTTGGTTGCCTTTCAGTGCCAACTTTACAAGGTTACTTGCCTGATTTGAATATACAGCCACCCGTTTCAGGGTATTGTAAAACTCTGCCCTGTCAATACTTAGCTTATTCGGATTCTCCGTAGGTATCACAGAATTATAGCTCGGGTAATTGCCTTCAACCAGTCTGCAGATAAGTTTATACTCTGTCATGGAGAAAAAGGCATTCTTATCATCGAATTCCACCTTGACCGGATTTTCTTCACCAGGAAGAACATTCTTGAGCAGTGAAGCAGGTTTTTTAGGAAGGATGAAAGAAGATGAGGCATCCGCTTTGGCATCGGTACGCTTGTAGCGCACAAGCTTGTGTGCATCCGAGGCTACAAAGGTTACATCATCTGTTGACAGCTCAATAAAAATTCCGTTCATAACCGGTCTGAGTTCATCGTCGGCGGTTGCAAACAATGTTTTGCTTATCCCGGTGTTAAGTACTTCTGGGAGCAGTTCAATGCTTGATTTTGTATCTGCCTTAACAGTAGGTATCTGTGGAAAATCACCCGCATTCTGACCTACTATGGTAAACTTACCATTCTCTGAATTGATTACTACAGATAATTTGGCAAGATTAATCTCAAATGTCAGGGGCTGTTCCGGAAACTCCTTCAATGTATCAGTAAGTATTCTTGCGGGAACAGCAATACTCCCGTCGTCTGAAGTATTTTCAAGGGTCATCCTGGTGATCAGGGTTGACTCCAGGTCGGAGGCTGTGATCTCCAGTTCATTGCTGTCCAGTTTAAATAAAAAGTTGTCGAGAATGGGAAGGGTGTTTTTCGAGCTGATTACCCTGCTAACGTTTTGTAAATGCGCCAGAAGATCGGTACTGGAAACAACAAATTTCATGGATGGTCGGTTTAAATTCTAAATATCAATTATACGAAAAAAAACTCAGAAGGCCTGCACTCAAATTCATTTTTTAAACGCCTGCAAAATACTTAAATTCCTTCAGAAGAGGGTCGATCTCCACATATTTTACAACAACCCATTCTTCCCCCCGTGCCAGCCTGGCATACAACCTGTTAAAGTCTGAAACAGGAAATAACCCTACATAGATACGCTTCCCGTCAAGTAATTCAAGGTTCAGGATATAATCCGGTCCGGCTGATCTTGAGAGTGTATCCCTCTGCGGATCGAGATAAGATTCGAAACGGACTTCGTTGAAATAACCCAGGTACTGATTCAAGCTTTCAGTTCCAGGCGAAACCCATTTTTGCGGAACAACTCCTGATGCAACTTCAAATATCCCGGCTTCATTTCTTGCCAGGTGGAATGATTTCCAGTCGTCCCGGTTGTTCAGAAAAGAAATTGCCTGTATTTCTCCCGGCTGTGACTGAAAAACAATATTATCTCTCCAGAACCTGGGATCGGAACTATATAGTTCTTCCAGGTTGGTCTGCCTGTATCCCCTGACCTTCATCCGGAAAGCAATATCGGATCCTTCAAGAATCATATAGCTGGCATCTGAAACATGGTCGTAAAAAACCCTGTATGCCTTTGCAGGGCCATCTTCCATTTCGATATGTACCCTGGTCGATTCCTTTTCAAGTTCATCAAGCACCTTATCCTCAAGTGTTCTTGATACCGGGGCTTCCACCTCCAGCCTGGATACCATTACATGAAGCCCTCGCAAGGCTTCATCCCGGACAGGATCCCCGTTCACTGTCCAAACACTGCCCTTTCTGGAAAGATTCACTTCTCCAAAGGCTGAAGTGATAAGAATGGATTCAATCCTGGCTGTATCCCTGACTGAAAATTCCTGTTTTGAAAGGGAATAAGATCCGGATTTGCGATTTAAATAAAAGTAGAATGCCAGAGAGGCAAGAACTCCGAACAATATCAGGTAGAATCGTAAACTTCTCATTGCAGCTTCATATATGACATCCTTAACTCACTCTCCTGCTGTATTTTCTTCGGCGTTCAAACCAGGTTAGAATACCGAAAAGAATTACCATAAGCACAGGAACAATGGTATTTATCAGTTTCCACTTTGTTGCCTCATCAGCGGTCCTTTTCCGGTCAAGCATGCGAAGTCTGAGTTCCCGTCCCCTTAGCCGCATCAGGCCTGTCTCATCGGTAAGGTAATTTATGGCATTCAGAAGGAATTCCCGGTTGCCGAAGGTCTGATTGGTGAATCTGTCAAAACCCAGTGGGGCTATTGAGGGACCGTCGGGGGAATCTGTTACCTCATTTCGTATAATATCTCCATCGGCAACAACAATCATCTTGGTTGGCAGGCTCTTTTCCCGGATACCGACTGGTTCTCCGATTACATTTTTTGGCACTGAACGATTGGAGAATACCGATTCAAATTCACCCTCCAACAAGACACCCAGTGGCAGATGGGAACGGTTAAATTCCGATTCGGCAGGGCGCGCATCTGTTTCGCGAAGGCTGATATACAAAGGAACAGGTACCTGCTGGCTATATGGTGATGTCTTCAACAGTACTGTTTTCCGGACACCCGAATCCTCCCCCACGGTATCAATGACCGAACCGTAATTTATAAGAATCATATTGAGGGCGCGGGTTATCAGGTGATCATTTCCAGGTGAAAGGATTGGGTAATAGAACCAGGGACTAAGCTGCCAGTTATCCTGTCCCCCTAAAACACCCTTATTCACAGGAATAACATTGCACTGTATATCCTTCACAAGGTTAGGATTCAGGCGTATGCCATAACGAAATAATTGATCCTCAAGATTCAATGACTCGTAATATGCAACTGTATTTCCCATAAACAGGCTATCCATAGATACCATTACCGGATCGATAAGCCAGAGGACCTTTCCTCCGTTCATGATGTACTGATCGATCACAAATTTATCCTCCTCCGGAAACGTCTCTACAGGTTTGGCAATGATCACAGCGGAATAGGGATCAAGAAGTCCCAGACGACCATTTATCGCACCACGGTCAACCTGATAGAAATTGGCAAGTCCCTTGGTAATATCACCAACATGGTAAGCATCCAGTTCCCCGTGTCCTTCAAGAAAGGCCACCTTCTCAATGGTTTCACTGCTGAGGTTCCGGATCATGCTGACAAGTTCGTATTCAAGTGCCTGGATGGACTGGTGGAGATTGACCTCGCCGGAAAGGCCGTGATTGTTTTTTAGCAGGTTAAGCGGGATTTCAACCTCCCGGTATGTCAGAATGGCCCCCGGAAAAACTATCTTCTGGGAAACGCTTCCGTCCTTCTGTCTGACCTGAGCATTTGTAGGCTGCAATCCGGCTTCATACAGCTGGGTAAAAACATTGTTGCGTATCCGGGAATCGGGATCAGCAGAAGGGTCAATAAACTCGTATTGTATATTGCGGGGAGCATATGCCCTGAATTCATCAAGCAGTTCGTTGATAGCGGTTTTCAGACGTGTAAATCCCATCGGCAATTCACCATCAAGATATACTCTCACGTAAATGACATCATCAAGATCGCGTATTATCTGACGCGTCTCGGGTGCAAGTGAATAACGTTTCTCCTCAGTAAGATCAATACGGGTAAACAGAAATGACCCGATATAATTTATCAGCAGGATGATCGCCAGAGTGGTGATCAACTGTAAAATATGGGTCCGTTTTAATTGCTTTCGTTTCATCCTACCACTTTCTGCTTTGAAGTACTATATTGGTCCCAAGTAAAAATATGCTGATCACACTAAGAAAGTAGATCAGATCACGTGTATCAATCACTCCCCTGCTGATTGACCGGTAATGCTCGTTTATGCCAAGCCTGACGAGAAAGGTATCAAGATTGCCGAAAAGGTCTGCAGATGTTATCAGGTCAAAACCTGTAAAGAGAAAAAATGATACAAGCACTGCAAGCAGGAAGGAAACGATCTGGTTATCGGTTATGGCAGAGGTAAAAATCCCCACAGATGCATAAACTGCTGCAAGAAAAAAGAGTCCAATATAGGAGCCGTTGATCCCACCAGTGTCGAGGTTGCCCGGGGGACTCCCAAGCTTTGATACGGAAAAATAATAGACCAGGGTGGGAAGAAGTGAAAACAGGATCAGTACAACAGCAGCAAGGTACTTGGCCATTACTATCTGCATTTCCGTTATGGGCTGTGTTAATAGTAACTCAAGTGTTCCGCTTCTTTTCTCTTCTGCAAAAAGCCTCATGGTGATGGCGGGGACAAGAAAAAGAAAGATCCAGGGTGCCAGGAAAAACAGTGCGTCCAGATTGGCATGCCCATTGTCAAGCAGATTAAGATCTCCCTTGAATACCCACATGAACATCGAGTTGGTGACCAGGAATACAATGATCACTACATACCCGGTCAGGCTGCTGAAAAATGAGTTGATTTCTTTCTGAAATAAGGTGAACATCCCGGTGCTGGCTATTTAGTGCGAAAATAAGGGATTTCCTTCAAGTCCGGCATCCGTATCAAGGAAAAAATAGGGAACTATCTGTATCTCGTGATAATAATAGTTCAGGATGGCTGTGTAATGATACCGGCGCCGTGACATTTCGATAGCGCCTTCCTGGCTTAGTCCGACACCATGACCGTAGCCCCTGCCCCTTATCCGGACCATTTCTCCATCGACGATAACATCAAAAAAATCAGAACGGTAATTAAAATCTTTCCGGATATTGGAGACGTCAATTGAATCATCAAATACCCGGTAATACTCCTGCCGGTGATTCAGACGCATCTCCAGTCCCGCCGTATCTGCTTTCTCCCCAAAGCGGATCTCGTAGGAAAGAAGGTACATAAGCCAGTCCCGGATATGCATACTCCGCTCCCAGTTTGAGTTCTGCTGTCCATTGCTGAAAGGATCAAGTACCGGGAGGAGGTAACTCTCTTCTTTCAGCCAGACTTCCCCTGCACCCCGGGTTTCACCCCCGCTGTTGGAATGGTAAACCGGATTGATAAGGACAGTGTCTCTATCACAAAGTACCAGTCCACTGGTAACCTCTGTACCGATTTCGACATCCTCGTTCCAGACATGTCTTCCTTTGTAGGCCTGGCAATGCACCCCGTCACACAGATTAAAACCTTCTTCCAGGTGTCGTTCAAGATTCCTCAGTGCAAAGGTCCTGCTGAGGATAGCCTGAACCTTGTAATATTCCAGGGGACACCGCGGACCGGCTTCCGCTTCGGCTACGCCCATGATGTAGGTTTCAAGATCAATCAGGTTGATTATGCGAAGGCTTCTCATGGATATCCCCAGGGCGAGGTCTCCGTGATATTCACGTGAATCCAGAACCGGGTCCGAGGGTTTTAATGAAAAAACCGAGCCTTCCTCACCGGTGATTTGTATCTCATTGCTGCAGAACCAGTTACCTTCCTGATTCCTCACATACAGCGTATCATAACTATGAAGAAAAAAACAGGATGAACCCGGTCCCATAGAAAAGGGTTTAGTCCCCTCCCCGCTGATTCTGAAATACCCGTCGACAACGGTAAATACAAGCGACTGAACGAGATGGCTATTGTACAAGCTGACGCCCATATCAAATGAATATACCGGGACTGCCCGGAATGAAAGAGCAATAAGCAGGATTATATATCCGGACTTCAGTTTCAAAATATTGTGGGTTCTTTAAGATTATTCACGATCCGGTCAGCCAGCCTCAGATGGGCTCCTGTAGCACCCAGCACAGATCTGAGTTCGGCAAAATCATTCAGCATCTTCTTCCGGTAATCCTGGTCTTCGAGTATCCTGTGGAGTTCGGTTGAGATTTTCTGAGAAATCCTTTTCTGAAGAATCTCCTGAACAACCTCCCGGTCCATTATCAGGTTCACCAGGCTGAAAAATTTCGGCTTTAAATGTTTTCCGATGAAATAGGTGAGCTTTCCCATTTTATAAACAACCACCTCCGGCACTCCAAACAATGCAGTCTCAAGGGTTGCTGTCCCGGAAGTCACCACGGCGGCCTCAGCCTGCATCAGCAGCTCATACGTCTGATCATATACTATCGAAACATCCCTCCCACTGATATAATTATCGTAAATCTCCCTTGCAATCCCGGGTGCTCCGGCGATTACAAAACGATACCCCGGGAATTCCCCGGTTATGGCAAGCATCTCAGGCAGGCAGTGCTTTATCTCCTCCCTGCGACTCCCCGCCAACAGGGCGATCAGAGGTTTATCCTCCAGTCCGTTACGCTTGAGGAAAACACCGCGAGCCTCGGGTTTTGCAGCTCGTTCCGCAACTGCATCCAGGACCGGGTTCCCCACGTATTCAACCTGGTAATTGTACTTCTCATAAAACCCGACCTCGAAGGGAAGGATCACATACATCTTATCAACATTCTCCTTAATTGTATGGACCCGTTTTGAATTCCAGACCCAGACTTTGGGTGAAATGTAATAGATTACCCTGAATCCTGCAGGTTTTGCCCAGCGTGCGATGCGCAGGTTAAAGCCGGAATAATCTATAAGGATAACTGTATCAGGACTGTAGTTCAATATGTCCTTCCGGCATGTGCTGAGGTTCCTTCGGATCTTGCCAAGATTGGCGACAACACTGTACCATCCCATAACTGCCGTATCCTTATAGTGCTGCACCAGCTCACCTCCTTCGGCAGCCATCAGGTCGCCACCGAAATACCGGAATCCTGCTTCCGGATCCGATTTTTTCAGACCTTTCATCAGCTTGCTGCCGTGAAGGTCACCGGAAGCTTCCCCTGCAATCAGATAGTACTTCATAATTTTGAGACCAGGTTCAGATTATATATTTGGTTACTACTACGATCAGTGCAAACAGCATGGTTGATGCAAGCACCCCCCTTGCAGAATAAAGATAATCCAGCCAGATGAAAATAAAAAACAGCAGCAGGTTCGGGATAACGCTCAGGCTGAGAATGGAACTTAGTTTATTACGGAATGAGAGCATTTCAAAATATTCAGTAAAATTCATTCCACGAAACCCAACCAGATAAACAACAAAGAATCCAATTATCGGTGCGACAATCCCAAGTACAAGTCCCACTCGAATATTATTATAACGCTTGCTCATGATTAGTTTATTCTCAGGATCCGGTTCTATCCGGTTTCGATATCCCAGTTCCGCAGTTTGTCAATTGCCTTATAGGATGTCAGGTCAATATGAACCGGCACAATACTAATGTAATTATTATGCAGGGCATATTCATCCGTATCCGGTGCATCCGGCTCAAGGTTAATAAATTCCCCTGTCAGCCAGTAATAATCACGATTCTGTGGGTCTCTCCTGTGGTCAAATTCCTCCTTCCACACACCCTTATTCTGCCTGCAAACGCGGATCCCCTTAATCTTCTTGTAGGTATTTACAGGAAAATTTACATTGAGGCAGGTCTCGTCCGGGATCCCCTTTTCGAGAGCATCCGACAATATCATCTCGGCATATTTCAGCACGGATGAAAAGTTAGCATCGGGGGAATAGTCCAGCAGTGAAAATCCGATTGAGGGAATACCATTTATGCAGCCTTCGATTGCTGCTGCCATGGTACCTGAATAAATGACTGAAGATGAAGCATTCGATCCATGATTTATGCCCGAGAGGATCATATCCGGAGCTCTATCAAGTAATTTGTTCAGGGCAAGTTTCACGCAGTCTACCGGGGTTCCGTTGCTGCTGTATTTTACCAGTCCCTTTTCCTCGTGTACCTTACTCAGCCGTATGGGGTACTTTACAGTGATGGCGTGCGACATGCCCGACTGCCCTTCTTCAGGGGCAATGACAAATACCTTACCAAAGGGTCGAACCACCTCGATCAGGGCATCAAGTCCCCTGGCATTAATCCCATCATCATTGGTAACAAGGAATAATCGATCCTCTTTCATTGGCTTTCTTATCTATAAAATTTCATGTCGATATCAACAGCCTACAAAGATAATATAGTAAATGGAAGGCTATATTTTTTTTCCTACTTTTGCAGGAACTTATTCACGATATCAGGCATCCATGAAGATTTCCTATAACTGGCTAAAAGAATATATTGATTTTGATCTGTCCCCTGAAGAACTTGGTGATATACTGACTATGATCGGTCTTGAGGTGGAAGGGACTGAGAATTTTGAGACAGTCAAAGGAGGCATGGAAGGATGTTTTATCGGCCAGGTAAAAGAATGTACGAAACACCCGAATGCCGATAAGCTTACAGTGAACAAGGTGGATATTGGGACGGGAACACCACTCGAAATTGTCTGCGGGGCGCCTAATGTTGCTGTGGGACAAAAAGTTGTTGTGGCTACGGTTGGAACAACATTGTACCAGGGAGAAAACAGCCTGACATTGAAAAAGAGGAAGATCCGGGGAGAAGTTTCAGAAGGGATGATCTGCGCCGAAGATGAAATAGGACTCGGAACGGATCACGATGGCATTTTGATCCTCGATAAGACGGCCGAGGTAGGCACTCCCGCCAGGGAATATTTCAACATTACCAGAGATACAGTC
>DRHS01000067.1 GCA_011053095.1 Bacteroides sp. | reverse complement strand
GAGTGGAGGTGCACCAGGCACAGGAAAAGTTTGTGGCCGATGATGTGACATATTCCCCCGGCACCTTTATCCTTTACTGCGCCCAACCTTATCGCATTTATGTGAAGGATTTGTTCGAGCGGCAAGATCCGCCCACCGGTCCCCGTCCAAACAGGTTTGAGGGGTGGACATTACCTTTGCAAATGGGAGTGCGCCGTGTGGCTGTCAACCGGCCATTCGAATGCAAAGCGAAAATACTCGAATCCATCCCCATGCCGAAAGGCGGAATAAAGGGAAACAAAAATGCCGCAAGTTATGTGATTCGTGCGGGCTCAAACGATGACTACCGCTTAATTAACCGTATGCATAAGGACCAAATTCCTTTCAGCATCATCTCCTCCGGGAAGGAGTGGAAAACCAAAACCGGAAGCAGCATACCAACCGGATCACTGTTTATCCGCGAAGGCAAGAAAGTACGCAGCGTGTTACCGAATATCCTCGATGGTGTTTCCTCAACACTCATTGGTACACGTGACTCATATTCAAAGGCGAAATCCGCACTTAACAGTGTTCCTGCTCCACGTACCGGACTCTATAAGCCCTGGAGGGCAAACCTTAATGAGGGATGGACACGGTTCTTACTGGATACGTTTGAATTTTCTTACTCGTCTGTCCACAATGCCGAAATTCTTGCAGGTAACCTGAGAGAACGATATGACTGCCTGATTCTGCCCTCGATGACTACGAGGTCGATAATCGAAGGCCAGGCTCCGGATACTACCGAACCACGGTATGTGGGCGGCATAGGCCTCGATGGTATTGTTAGCCTGCAGAACTTTGTACAGGATGGAGGGACCCTTGTCTGTATCGATGAGTCCAGCAACCTTCCCATCGATCATTTCAATATTCCGGTGAAGAACATTCTTAAGGGAAAAACGCGTGAAGAATTTTTCTGCCGTGGTTCCAGTTTGCGCATCTTGGTGGATACTGATCATCCTGTCGGTTACGGCATGCAGGAATGGACCTCAGCCTACTTCTATGAAGCACAGGCATTTGAAATAGTCAAACCCGATGAAAAAGAAAAAAACAATGCGCAAAGTCCGGAAAAAATGTTTCCCGCAACAGTTGTCGCACGGTACGCGGATACTGCTCTGGTGGAAAGCGGCCGTATAAGAAGCGGCGAGAAGCTCATTGCCGGTAAACCAGCGATAATGGATGTGAAATACGGTGAGGGGCACATTATTCTGCTCGGTTTTAGAGTCAATCGCAACGCTCAAACGTTCGGGACTTTCAGGTTTTTGTTTAACGCTATTCAACGCAGCACATTGAGCGATAAGGGATAGTAGATAAACCGACTTTATGCATACCTATCTATATAAGATGGATTCCCATTCTCCAGTCTAAAGGGTACAATCCAATTAGCGCCGAAAACATTTGACTTTTTTTCCCTAACACCTATATTAGCATTAGCAATATCTGTAATATTACTCCTTATTTTACAATCTGAGGAGGTGCCGCTCATGGCGAATGAGGATTCATCCTTAGAGAGAACCGCCAGGCACCGTCAGTGGTACCTGAGTACGATTTATCCCACAGAGGCGTGTATGTGAAGTGCAGTACACGATGAGAGTGGGATTTTTTATTTTGTGTAAATCATCGCTTGGTGTATGTACTACCATAATAGAGGTAGCGGCTAATATTTTAGAGTATTGACGCAACTTACTGTACATTTCTTTTATCAGGGAGGGAAAAGCTATGAAAAAGCTTTCATTAATACTTCTACTTATCATTCTTGCAGGAGCAGGGAGTGCCTCAGCTGAGGAGGAGGAAAAATATTCTGTAGGTGCTATGTCACAGAACTGGTACGGAGAGCAATATACAGTATATTTTGAAGTCGAGGATCCATATCATGAAGCGACCTCGGTAGAGATTACAGGTCCCGGGATCACCGGCTCCTTAAGCCTCAATTATGATAATAATGAAAATGCCTGGCATTCATGGCAAAAGGAAGATAAGCTTGTGTATTTAGGCAGCAGCCCACCCACTCTGCCACTTACCTATACATTTACTATTGTTGACCCTTCAGAGACAACCGTAAGGACTGGTACAGTAGAAAGTTTTGTTAGTGTATATGCCACCAACCTATCACCATCGGGAGGAGAGACCATAACCGGTCCGCCGGTCTTTTCCTGGACAGGAGTTGGACTTGGACCAGGCTATGAATATCATGTTATAATCTTTGATCAAGAATTTTCGCCGGGAGGGTCAATGAACTTTGTATGGGCTGACGATGTGGGTGAAAATACATCGGTACGTTATAACGGACCAGCACTGACTCCCGGGACAAAATACTACTACCTGATAGATACGGAGCATGAGCATGGAAATGAATCGTTTGCTCAGGAGAGCTTTGTATACCAGGCATGGCCCGGTTCAATTTCAGGAACAGTTTCCTACACTGGCACATCAACCGGAACAATATATGTAGCTGCCTTTACCGATCCAACCTTTTGGGACTCTGACGAAGATGAAATAGCTGAGGTTGAATTGGATTCTCCGGGTAGTTATACAATAAAAGGACTTGCCGATGGAACTTATTATGTTGCTTCGATAATGGCAACCGGTGGTCCGGATGTCGCCGTAAAGCTGACCTACCCCTGGGGTGTCTACGGTACTCTAAAAGATCCCACACACGTGACAATAACTGAGGGCAGCAGTGAATCCGGCATAGATATAACCCTGGTTGATGGCACCAAAGAAAATCCCAATCCCTTTATCGATGAGGACGACGAGGACGACGACGAGGAGGAAGGATATTATGTTGAAGCGGAGTCGGAAAACTGGTCCGGAGAACAATATAGGGTAATTTTTTATGTCGCAGATCCATATTATGAAGCGACCTCGGTAGAAATTACCGGTCCCGGGATCACCGGCTCTTTAAGCATCGATTATGATAATAATGAAAAGGAATGGAATTCATGGCATACAAATAAGGATTTGTATTTCGGCAGCAGCCCACCCACTCCGCCGCTTACCTATACATTTACTATTGTCGACCCTTCAGGGACAACCGTAAAGACTGATATAGTAGAAAGTTTTTTTAGTGTATATCCCACCAACCTTTCACCATCGGGAGGAGAGACCATAACCGGTCGGCCGTTCTTTTCCTGGACAGGAGTTGGACCAGGCTATGGATATGAGGTTGTACTCTTTGATCAAGATTATTTGACGGAAGGGATAATGAGCTATGTATGGGACTCTGACGGTGTGGGTGAAAATACATCGGTAAGTTATTACGGACCAGCCCTGACTCCCGGAGCGAAATACTACTACTGGGTAGAAACGGGTGATGGGTACAATAACAAATCGCATGCTGAGGAGAGCTTTGTATTTCAGCCCTGGCCCGGTTCAATTTCCGGAACAGTTTCTTACTCTGGCGCCTCAACCGGACCAATATATGTAGGTGTCTCTACAGATCCAACCTTTAGCGATGAGCCAGATGAGCCAACAGTAGTTGAATTGGATTCTCCGGGTAGTTATAAAATAAGCTGGACAGGGCTTCCCGATGGAACCTATTATGTTGCTTCGGCAATGGCAACTGGTGGTGATGGCGATATAAAGATAACCGATCCCTGGGGTGTCTACGGGACCTGGGAAAATCCTGCACCTGTGACAATAACCGGCGGTAGTAGTGAATCCGGCATAGATATAAACCTGGTTGATGGCACCGAAGAAAACCCCAATCCCTTTATTGATGAGGATGAAGACGAGGAAGGACCATCTCTTGGTGTGTACCCTAAGAAAGTGGACGTCGTAGCGGGCGATACAGCTAAGTTCGAGGCATGGATTAAAGATGCAGAGGGCGAAGATATTGAACTTGCTGTAAGTTGGGAAGTGAGCGATCCGGGAATTGGGTCAGTCGATGAAAACGGCCTGTTTACTGCCAATGCTGAAGCGGAAGGCAGGGTCACCATCACCGCAACCGCAACCCTGGGTGATTTGGTATTGTCAGGCGAAGCCCGGGTGGTGGTTACCTCTGAAGCACCGGAGCTGGAAGAGGGTGTCAACCAGATTGCCTTTTTCAGGCAGTTCCCGGATGGCAAAATCACCAAGTTCGGATCACCAGTCACGGAGAATAACACGATCACCATCGGCGGTATACCGTCACCCATGAATTTCCTCAACGGTATGAAACTCTACATCCCCGATGGTGCTCTGGATGAAGATATCACCATCACCATCAAGTTTCCTAAATTTGGGAAGGTTGATCCCGAAACCAACGAAGTAACCTTCGGGGAAAAAGGAGAAGACGGAGAAGAAGACGGAGAAGACAAGAAAAAAGAGAGGAAAATCGTTTCAGCGGTAACCTTCGAGGTATCCGTGGATGGTGAGGTTGTAGTGGGGGATTATGTTTTCGCAACACCGCTCGAGCTTACCTTACCTTACAAGCGTGGTCTTCTTGATAAGCTTGGAATAAACCCGCTGAATCTGGGTATGTATTTCGTTTCGGACTCGGGTGAGATTCAGGATGAAGATGGTATTACCAATGTTAAAGTAGATGTTGAAAAAAACATGATTACGGGCACGGTAGAGCACTTCTCAAACATTGCTATTGCAGAACCCCCTATTTCGATACTCGTCGAGGAGGATGTTCTGCCTAAAAGTTTTTCGCTGTCTCAGAACTACCCAAACCCGTTTAATCCGGTGACTACCATTAGCTACCACTTAACAATTCCCGGTCAGATCAGCATCAAGGTGTACGACATTATCGGTCAGGAGATTGCAACCTTAGTCAACGAATTCAAGGAACCAGGGAAATATTCTGCAGTATGGAAACCCATGGGTTTGCCGAGTGGAGTATACTTCTACAAGATGACAGCGGATGGGTTTACTGAGACAAAAAAGATGTTGCACCTTAAATAAAGTTAGCATATTATGAGTTTTAAGATACCAGATTTACAGAATTTGGTGGAGCGGGTGGAGAAGAAGCTAAATTTAAAATTATTCCAGGGGTCAAATCTCCCGGCGCCAGACTAAAAGGGGGTATGACATGCGAAAGGTAATAATAGTTTTGTTGATGGTACTGGCAGGTTGTGCTCAAACCATAAAATATCATTCTAAAGTTCCAAGGAACTGGGAACTTGGTGTTAACTACCATCATGAATTCATGAGCAGGGAGTACCATAAGTTCTGGGGCGAGTCTTATGAGAACTTCGGCAAGGAAAATCTGAGGCAATATCATAAAGCTCGCGATCCCGTAACCTACGACCCCTTCGGACACTACCTCCTTCCCGGATATGATGGATACCGTGCGGAATGGCGGCTGGACAACCGTGGAGCAACCGGTCGGTTTATAAACGGTCCATTATACATTAATAAGGAAAAGCATGATCGCTAAGAGGACTATATCCTTGTGATTTGGCTAAGAGTCCCCTTGTCATATTGGTAACACAATGAATGAACAAACAAAATTCGCCGCAGTCTTGTATACCGATATCGTCGGCTACACAGCTATAAGGATGAAGGCGGATTGCGGAAACCGAAATCAGAAATCCGACATCTGAAATCGGAATGCGGAAGGATGAAAAATAATGTCTGAACCGCTGATGGTTATGATTTAATGATGACTATGATAAAAGATGTAATAATGATGTCGTTATAAACGAAGAAGTACTACTACGAAGTATGAAGCAGCATCATGGCAATCCTTTAATCACAGTTATCAGCGGTTCAGACAATTTACGTAACATGCGTTAAAAATACGTAAAAAAGATGTCGGTTAAAATTAAATATCTCTGCTCAATTTATTTATTATTTATCCTTCATACTTTCCATAACATCTGATTTTGCAATTTCTTGCCATCATATAGTTCTATTCATACATTTTGATTAAAAGGAAATCACCCATCCCTGAAAATAAAAGGTAAAAGGGCGGAACCGCCCGGAGTAATGTATATGCGATTTAGTCACCAGTACTTTCGATAAGGAGATTTTGGAAATGATGAATAAAATATTGCAGGTTCCAATAAGAGGGAATTCAGAATGCCAGTGTAGAAAATTTCTCTTTGTCCTTCTCACTCTGGCTTTCTTCTCTCTATTATCCTGTGGCACAGTGGAGATAACAAAAGAAAGCAGAGTTCTCAATAACTTTGTGACAGAGTTATTGGGGGTAACAGGCATATCCAAACCTTATGCGGAATATGCCTTCTCCAATCCCGGGGATGGCTGGATCTTCATTTCATCCACAGCGGATATTATGGGTTCCGGTAGGGTGACGCTTGCTCTCGATTCGGTGTCTGTTGAGGAGGCTGTGATTGTTCATGAAGCGGGTAAAGAAAGAACTCAGGAAGCAATGCGTTTTCTATCCTCGGGTGAGCATAAGGTAGGTGTTTTGTGTGAAAAAGGCACGTCACTAAAGAGTCTGACCGTACGGGCAATACCGGAGATAATCTACTGCAGGTATGGATATGGCCCGGTTGTCAGAGAATGCGGCCCCTTTGACTTGAAGTTCCTTGAAAAACATGTCCTGGGGAACGTCAATGCAATAGTCGTCAGGCCGTCAACCCACCTGCCGGATTCGCTCAAAAAACTATGGAAGAGGCAGGGAAAGAAGTGGATCGGTGGATGCAGCTTACCGGGGCTAAGAGAACCATCGGAGGCCCCTGGAGCCCATGGCTACTGGACAGAATGCTTGCATAAAAATCCTTATCTGGATGGTGTGATCGTTGATGAATTCGGTCCCGATATAGAAGAAAAGCCAGACTACCAGGATCAATATGCTCATTGGACTGAGGCGGTGGAAAAAATTTATGCGGCTGAGGAGTTCAGGGATAAAATATTCTATGCCTATGTCTATAGAGTCAACCCACCTCCTTCATCAACTCCGCGTTACCTGATGTCGGACAGAAAACAAAGCAGGTCTTTTATTCAAACACTCATGGACTGCAATTACCGAATTTCCTGGGAAAGATACTTTCCCGAACTGTCTACCGAAGAAGCGGCGAGAGACTCTCTGGTATTGTGGATGAAACACCCGATGCTCAACTGGCGGAAGGCTCAACCCGGTGTCGAGAAACACATGATTTTGTGTTTCGGATTGTTTTCCACACCACCAGCAAGCATGAACAAAAACCCGGATGTTAACTACAAGACATGGATGGATATGCAACTAAACATGGCTGCGAATGATGCCGCCTTCTCCGATATATATGGATGCATGTGGTGGACCTCAGGTTATGCTGATGAAGAGACGATACGATGGGAAGGCAAACTATTCCGCCACTACTGCATCGAAGGAAAAACCGAGATGCTTTCTAAAGACCCTTACATGCTGACCCACATAGAGAACCCGGACTTCGATAATGGCACAAAAGGGTGGACGATCATGCCCGTAGAAGCTGGAAGCATCGAAGTAAAAAGTTATAAGGATTACGGTAAGTTGCAGGGTCGTTATTATGCAACCATAGAGGGCGACAACTTTCTCTGGATGAGGAGGAGCAGTAAGGGGTCCAACATCTTCTCCCAGCAGATCATGGACCTCGATCCCGGCAGGCTCTATTCCTTGAAGATGTTTACTGCTGATTACAGGGACTTAATTGAGGAAAAGTCGAATGAGCACAGGCATGTGATAAATATACAAATTGAGGATGCTGAAGTGGATGCGGATAAAAGCTTCCAGCATGTTTTCAGTTCCCGCAGCCCCAGAAGTGGATTCTGGATGAACTACCATTGGCTGGTATTCCGTGCAGAGGACAACACGGCAAGGCTCATCATATCTGACTGGGCAGGCAAAGAAAACCCCGGAGGACCAATCAGCCAGGAACTTGTATACAACTTTATCGAGATACAGCCATATTTAGAGGACTAATCTGCATTTGTGTACACCCTGAGCGGGCCTGTCTGGAATAAATTCCTTAAGGTATAAGAAAAGCCAGCGTTATTTACAGTTTTTTGGGATAAAAGTACTCGATTAATTTTTCTTACGGTGTTAACCCAATTCCCCGCATCAAATTCATGAGGTGTTAAATTTCGATACAATCCTGCTTGTGAATGAAGATTACCACTTTTACATTATTTATACTGTGTTTATTCATGAATGCCGTTATATTTGCATTTTTGATATAATGCTCGGATGGTTCCCACACGACTCCTTCTATCTGTTGCCTCCTTCATAAATGGAATCCGTTTATGTCTTTTTGCCACGACCCAATACAGACAAGTTTTTTATTTCTTTTTCCGCTGCTCCTCAAGCAGGCGCAAGTCACGCCTTTTGATCTTTCCAGTAGTGGTCATGGGTAGATCATCTATGAATTCTATCTCCCGCGGGTATTCATGAGCAGCGAGGTTTTTCTTCACAAATTCTTGTAGTTCCCTGGCCAGTTCATGAGATGGGTTGCACCCAGTTGCAAGTTTCACAAACGCTTTCACAATGCTTCCTCTAAACTCATCCGGACTGGCCACCACCGCAGACAAAGCCACCGCCGGATGTTTTATCAGACTTTCCTCTATCTCGGTAGGGCCTATCCTGTAACCTGCGCTTATGATTACATCATCTTTCCTGCCCTTAAACCAGAAGTATCCTTCTTCATCCTTCATACCTGTATCGCCACTACAGGCCCAATCCCCTTTGAATTTTTCCTGAGTCGCGGTTGGGTTGTTCCAGTAGCCGAGGAAAAAAACCGGATCGGCTCCCCTTCGAAACGCTATCTCCCCAACCACGCCAGGCGGAAGAATATTGCCATTGTCATCAATTATATCTATGATATGTCCAGGGTAGGATTTTCCCATTGAGCCAGGCCGTATATCCATGATTTCTGCACAATTACCGATAACATAATTTGCTTCCGTCTGCCCATAGATCTCGTTGATTCTCACATTGAGTTCTTCCTGTGCCCAACTCAAAACCTCTGCACCCAGTGCTTCCCCACCGCTCATTATCGTTCTCAATCTGATGTCGAACCGTTCTTTGATATTCTTTACCTGACGGATCATCTTGAGGCCTGTGGGAGGCATAAATATGTTTCGTACACCATATTTCTCCAGAAGGGAAAGTATCTTTTCGGGATCAAATTTCTTTCCTCTGTAGGCAACCACGGGTATGCCATAAAACCAGCTCGGCATGAGTATGTCCATAAGTCCCCCAATCCAAGCCCAGTCTGCGGCTGTCCAGGATATATCACCCCTCTGAGGAAAAAAATTATGTGAAAGTTCAAAGCCGGTAAGATGTCCAAGGAGATACCGGTGAGCATGGAGAGCACCTTTGGGATTGCCTGTGGTTCCAGATGTGTATATGATGATAGCTGGATCATCAGCTTTAGTTTTTACTGTCCTGAAGCTCTTGGATGCTTTGTTTAGTGCCTTTTCGAACTCAATCTCATCTTTTTCAGGTTTTCCTCCTACAAGAAGAACCTTTTCCAGTGACTCCAGATCGTTTCGTATCTCGTGAATCTTATGGATATTGTCTGCATCTACTATCACTGCCCTGGCCGAAGAATCTGACAGTCTGTAACGAAGAGCCTCTTTCCCGAAAAGCACTGCCAGTGGAAGGGCAATTGCACCTATCTTGTATATGGCAAGGTGTGATATTGCAGTCTCGGGTCGCTGTGGAAGGATAATGCCAACCCTATCTCCTTTCTTGATCCCTATGCTTGTAAGAACGTTTGCAAGCCGGTTCGCTTTTTGTTGAAGCTCCCAGAAAGTATACTTCTGTTGATTACCTTTTTCATCCTCATAAAACAGAGCAAATTTATACCGGTCGAGTGCATGTCGGTCACAGACTACCCGGGCAATATTAAAGTATTTGGGGACCTTCCATTTAAAGTTTCGGGAAATGGAATCCCAATCCCCCATAGTCTTTTTTATCAGTCTCATGGTTGTCCTTCTTAACTCAAGCTCCTGTATCTCATCCAAAAACCTCCACGGTTATGAAAGCAAATTTCTCCTATGAGGTTTATCATCTGCAACGGAAGACTGTACCGGCACCCAAGCCAGATCCAATATCGTGTATGTAGGTTCCTGAGTATTAAAAATTGCTTTTATAGGAAGACCGATCTCTGGCTTATCTTCCTTAAGATATGACATTAATTTTGTACACACTCCATCTATTTGTACTGATATAAGCGGGCAGGGTGTAGAAAGTTTGAAACCATTTCCAGGGTAGAGAATCGTGGAATGTGTATAGATTTTCCCTACCCGCGGAGCTTCTACCCATTCCATGGTTGTAAAACAGTCAGGGCAATAAACACGAGGAGGAAGCCATATTCTGTTTTCCTCGCACACAGAATTTGTACATCTTGTACCCAAAAGTTTTCCCTTGGTCAACCCTTTGAAGAAGGCAGTAAGTCTCCCGTAGGTATGAAGGTGAAAATGATCCTTTAAATTCTTTACGACCATGGGAAATTCACTGACAGTCTCGACCTCTCTTTTAAAAAGTTGTACCCCGCTCATTTTTATGAATCCTCCTTTTCAAGAATAGCTACGGTTACATGACTTCCTGTCCCAGCATGGCTAACTGCTGCTCCACGCTTTGCGTTTTGCACCTGCAGATTACGAAAGTTCTTTGGTTTTGTTTTGCCAAAACGTTCCCACATTGCTGGTTTCTCATGGAACTGTGCCCATTTCTGCTGAAGCTGCCACAAAATCTCCACAATTTGGAAGATTCCCGTTGCTCCCACGGCGTGCATAGTTCCCAGTAGACCACCAGACAGGTTAGTGGGAAGTTTGCCTTCATAATAGGCATCGCCACTTACGATAAAATCCT
>DRHS01000066.1 GCA_011053095.1 Bacteroides sp. | reverse complement strand
GTGATAAAGTACCTGAAAAGGAAAATATCGCTGGAAGACGGCAAGGTGGTTAAGGATGAGAAAATATAAACAGCTATGAAAGCTTTTAAATTAGCATTTCGTAATCTCATAGGTGCCGGACTGCGCACCTGGCTAAACGTTGGTATACTTGCCTTCATCCTGATCCTGATGATTTTTCAATACGGGATCTATGACGGGTGGAACAGGCAGGCCGTAACGGATATGATCGCATGGGAGATCGGAGGGGGACAGATCTGGCAGGAGAATTATGATCCCTACGATCCGTTTACACTGGAGGACAGCCATGCAACCATCCCTGCTTCCATGCAGGGCGAAATCGAAAAAGGAAACCTGGCCCCGGTGCTTGTCACCCAGGCCACGATCTACCCTGATGGCAGGATGCAAAGCATACTCCTGAAAGGGATAAACCCGGACCAGCAGGTGTCCGATATACCAACTGCAATACTTTCCGGCGACTACACTGAGATCCCTGCCGTTATCGGAAATATTATGGCTAAAAATGCAAAACTTAAGGAAGGGGATTTAGTGACGGTACGCTGGCGCGATGTAGATGGTACATTTGATGCCACCGAAGCCCTGATAGTCGGTGTGTTCAAAGCCGATGTCCCGGCCGTTACAGCGCGACAGATGTGGATCCCCATCGAGAGATTGAGGGAAATGACCCAGATGTCCGGCCAGGCAACCCTGCTGATCACAGACCAGGAATACATATGGTATGGTTCAGAAGAGGGATGGGTGATGAGGGACCATGATTTCCTGCTGAAGGAAATGAGTGAAATGATCCGGATGAAAAAGATCGGAGGATCCTTTATTTATGTTATCCTGTTGCTGCTGGCTATGCTGGCGGTATTTGACACACAGGTGCTCTCTATATTCCGCAGACAGAAGGAAATAGGCACTTATATGGCCATGGGGATGACCCGGTCGCAGGTCGTCCGGCTCTTTACTGTTGAAGGAGCCATGCATTCAATCCTTGCAGTCATTGTGGGAACCGTTCCAGGGATCCCTTTACTTATGTGGATAAACAGTAAAGGTATTGGCATGCCCGGCGATTATGAAGAATTCGGAATGGCCATTGCCGAAAGGATTTACCCGGCCTATAGTGCGGGACTTATACTCTCGGTTATGTTGATCATCATCATAACCACAACCATCGTAAGCTTCCTGCCATCCCGTAAAATATCCAAAATGAATCCAGTTGAAGCAATTAAAGGAAAATTACAATGATACGATTTCTGTTAAAAGGATTATTAAGAGACCGGCAGAGAAGCCTCTTGCCGATTATTGTTGTGGCCGCAGGTGTTTCGCTTACGGTCCTGATGGTTTGCTATCTGGCAGGCGTGCTTGGAGATTTCATAGATTTCTCTGCCAAGTTTTCCACCGGCCATGTCAAGATCATGACCCATGCCTACGCCGAAAACAGCGACCAGGTTCCGACAGATCTGGCCCTGACAGATGTAAACTCCCTGCTTGATGAAGTGCAAGCCGATTATCCGGATATGGACTGGGTCCTTCGAATCCAGTTCGGAGGACTGTTAGATGTACCCGATGAAAACGGAGAAACCCGCTCACAGGGTACCGTCATGGGGATTTCCATAGACATGCTTACCCCGGGAAGCAAGGAACCCGAACGACTCACACTCGAGCAGATACTGGTGCATGGGGAGATCCCAGACAGTCCCGGTGAGATCCTTATCTCGGATGACCTGGCAAATAACCTTGAGGTTGCCCCGGGAGATACTGTAACACTCATGAGTTCAACCATGTACGGAAGCATGGCCTTTTATAATTTCATTATTGCCGGAACTGTGCGATTCGGAACGGTGGTGATGGATAAAGGGGCCATAATAGCGGATATATCAGACGTTCAGACTGCACTTGATATGTACGATGCTTCCAGCGAGATCCTGGGGTATTTGCCAGACGGGTACTGGGATGCCGAGCAGGCTGAAATTATTAAAATGGGATTTAACAGTAAATTCTCTGATCCCGAAGATGAGTTTTCGCCGGTCATGTCATTGCTGAATGAGGAGGGTTTGCTTGCAGGTTATCTTGAAATGATAGATTCGATGTCTTTCATCATGGTTTTTGTATTCGTGCTTGCCATGTCAATTGTCCTGTGGAATACCGGCCTTATCGGTGGACTAAGACGGTACGGCGAAGTGGGCATCCGCCTGGCAATAGGTGAGGAAAAAGGCCATATCTACCGCAGCATGATCTGGGAGTCCCTTCTTATAGGAATTGTCGGTTCAGCATTTGGCACCATTGTTGGATTATTATTTTCATACTGGCTGCAGGAAGTGGGAATTGATATCAGCAGCATGACCCAGGGAGCAACCATGATGATGCCAGGTTCGTTTCACGCAAAGATCATTCCTAGTGCCTATTACATCGGGTTTATACCCGGACTGATTGCTTCAAGTGCAGGAACCATGCTTTCGGGCATAGGAATTTATAAAAGGCAAACAGCGGTCTTGTTTAAGGAACTGGAAACATAAGAACAGATAAATATGTCAATCATGAAAAAAACACAAATAATATCAGCCGGACTAATTGTTGGTTTGCTAATCTCAGGTGGTGGACTCATGAATGCCCAGTACCCTTCCGGGGATGAGGTCATGGATCGTATGGACCGGAACATGTCATCCAAAAACCGTGTACTCACCTCTAAAATGGTGATACACGGTGCACGTTCCAGCCGGACGATAGAATCCAAAACCTGGGCAGAAGGTGACCAGAAATCATACTCAGAATACCTGTCCCCCGCCAGGGAAGCGGGCACTAAAATGCTTAAGCTTGAGGATGCCCTGTGGATCTATTCCCCATCAACAGACAGGACCATACAGATCTCAGGACATATGCTGAGGCAATCCGTAATGGGATCAGACCTGTCTTACGAGGATATGATGGACGATGCCTCTTACGCGGACAATTATAAGGCCGAGATTACCGGTGAAGAAACTCTGCGTGAGACCAAATGCTGGATTCTCCAACTCGAGGCAACAACTGAGGATGTTACCTACCAGGTCCGGAAGATCTGGATGGACGAGGAGAAATATATTCCCCTGAAAGAGGAACTCTACGCCAAAAGCGGGAAATTGCTCAAGAAAACCGAATTGTACGATTTCAAACGTGTACAGGGCCGGTGGTTCCCCGGCAGGATGGTTTTCAAGGATATGCTTAAAAATGGTAAGGGGACCGAATTCATCATAGATGAGATTGCTTTCGATACAGACATCCCGGAACATATCTTTACAAAGGCATCGCTCAGGTAAAGCGACCGGATATGGCTGCTAACAGTGACTCTGAATATAGTGATGTGGGTACTATCTTTTTCCAGGATGGTTACCAACTTGCAAAAGGATTCATTGGGAAGGGAATAAGCCGTATCGCGATTTTGCAACTAATGGGTGCGGCCTATGAATCTATTGATGGACTCATTGACTCCTTCAGGAAAAGGTGTGAAAGGGAGGAGATGACGGTGGACTGCCAAAAAGGTTGCTCTTATTGCTGCAACCAGGCAGTTCTGGCTTCCAACCATGAGATCCTTGTTCTAAGTCATTATGTGGATGAACATGTTCCGGCCAAAGTAAAGGAGGATATAAAAACCCGGACTGCGGATAAACATGAAATCACCCGGGATATGAGTGCCATGGAGTTTCTCCATTATATTCATCCATGTCCTTTCTTAGAGAAAGGAAACTGTCTCATCTATCCGGTACGTCCAATGGCATGCCGCTGTTATCTTTCCGGGAATCTGAAGAGTTGCCGGAATCAGAATGACAATCCGGATGACAGGTCCGCCATTGCAGAATTGTATGAATTCCCTCTAAGGGCCGGGAGAGGTATGAATGAGGGAATTCGTTCAGCCTTGATGGAGGCAGGCCTGATCCCTTCAGAATGGTTGCTGGAAACCTTTATGGCAGCTGTCCTGAAAAATCCGCAGATCCTGAAGTTGTGGCTCGATGGCAATACCCCATTCCAGATCCGGAAACTAACTCCTGAGGAAAACAAATTCATGAGGGAATATTACGATCCATCAGGAAAGTCCACCGGAAGCAACACTGGATGAAAGTCATGATACGGGATTCCGGGCTTATTTTTCAAAGGTAAACGAGGACTCAACTGGCTTCTTTGGCGGAAGTGGGATCATCGAAGAAGTTTGTTTCAGGTAGTCACGGTATCCGGTTCTCCTCCTCAGCATCCTCTTATCAATCATTGGAATACTGATAAAATAAAACATCAGGATCATTAATAAGGGTCCGGGTAGAATCCACCAATAGGCCTTATCCATACCGGTTGAGAAAAGGAAAAGTCCGATCCAGAACATCACCTCCCCAAAATAATTCGGATGGCGGCTGTATTTCCATAAACCTGCATTCTGAAAATCACAGTTGGATTTGTCCCTTCTATAATTCCTCAGCTGCCAGTCGCTAATGGTTTCATACAGAATCCCGATCAGGGTAATACCTACCGCAATCCATTCCATGAGTCCCATACTCCCTTCGTGGAGAACAAGGGCGGGATAAATTGAGAGGCAGGCCAGGAAGACAATAATAGTTGGAAAGAGATGGATACCCATCAGGCTTACAATCCAATACTGTTCCTGGTATCTGAAGCGGAATGATATGTACCTCCAGTCCTCATCCTTTATTCCCCGCCACCTGGTAATCCAGTTCAAGGTTAGCCTGAGTGACCAGAACCCTACAAGTGAAAGGATAAGTACCTGCATGAGAGTCAAAGCTTCAAGGGTCTGTTCATGAAAAATCCAGAAAAGAAAAATAATTGGCGGAGCCACACTCCAATATGGATCATAGAGGCTGGAATTATTGAACATCACAGAAAACAGGAATACTACAAGTGTGGCAATGATATCCAGGATAAGCACCACCAATATGGGATGAAATATGGAAATTGCATCATAGACCAGCCATACCATCATACCGGCTACAAGATAAGCAAACAGGCAGATGATCAGTCCCGCTTGCTTATTCCACCTCCTCCTTTCAGACTGGTCTTCCATTGGACATTTTTCAATTCGGTAAAATACCAAACTTTTTCATTCCCCGAAATTCAAGTTATAAACCTGCGGTGATTCGGTCATTGGTCAATATTCTGGTAACTATCGTGTAAATAATTATCCTCATATTGGTAGTTTGGTTTATTTCGCGTTTAAAATCATAACTTAAATCCACTAAAATGGAAAATGCAACGGAATATGTAGATAAGGCAGGAACCTACTTTGAGAATTTAATTGATCTGCTGGTAAATTGGGCTCCCAAGGCTGTACTGGCAATTGGGCTGCTGGTTGTTGGTATTATTATTATCAACCGGCTGGTTAGAATTTTCCGCCGTCTTTTGAAGAAAAGGGAGATCGATTCTACGCTGATACCTTTTCTTACTGGACTGGTAAACATCACATTAAAAGCTGTACTGATTATCAGTGTGATCGATATAGTCGGCATTAAAACCACCTCTTTTGTTGCCGTTCTTGGTGCTGCGGGACTTGCTGTCGGTCTTGCCCTGCAGGGAAGCCTGGGCAACTTTGCAGGCGGGGTGTTAATAATCATCTTCAAACCCTACAAAGTCGGTGATTATATTGAAACGCAGGGACAAGCAGGAACCGTAGAGTCTATCCAGATCTTTAATACCGTACTTACCAATTTTGAGAGTGTCAGGATCATAATACCCAATGGCGCCATGTCTTCCGGAAACATCACAAATTATTCAGCCCGGAAAAACCGCCGTCTTGACCTCGTCTTTGGGATAAGCTATGGAGATGATCTTGAAAATGCTAAAAATATCCTGAAAGAGATGGCTGCATCTGATGAAAGGATACTGAAGGACCCCGAACCCTTTATTGCAGTTCAGGAACTGGCGGAAAGCTCAGTTAATCTTTTAGTACGGATCTGGTGCAAGAATGAGGATTACTGGAATATAAACTTCGATTGGAAGACAAATGTCAAGCTCCGCTTTGATAAAGAAGGAATAACCTTTCCGTTCCCGCAAAGAGAAGTTACTACGTACGTCGGTCAGAGCTGATCCGCTCTAATCTGCACATACTACTTTCAGACTACCCGGATCTACAGATATTTTTAACGGTGCAGTGAGCAATACAGGTTCTCCATCAATATGACCCTTGAATGATTTATTGCCCGATAGCTCTGCCATTTCGACCTGAAAGATATCCATGTACCTGGATTTATCAATGGATTTTGTGAATAACCTGAGCGCAAGAACTAGTGCAAAAATTTTTGGAAATTTTCTAAGGATACAGATTTCAAGTAACCCGTCATTGGGTTTTGAATTGGGACTGATATGGGCTCCGTACCCCCATTGAGTAGAATTGGCAAGACTGATATTAAAATAGTTGCCAGAAATATTCTGGTCTTTTAGAGTTACCTCTGCGGATATGGGTATATAAACCAGCAATTTTCTCGCTGTATTCGCAGCGTAGGGTAGAAATCCTCTCTTTCTTGAGTCTGAATATGCGTGGGCAACCTCAGCAGCAAAACCTATTCCTGCAATATTGACAAACCTGTGCTTTCCAACTAATCCCGTATCAATCCGGGTAATTTTATATTCATTGATAGTAGCTATTGCTTTCCGGATATCGAGCGGTACTCTAAGTGACTTGGCCAGTCCTTTACCTGATCCCAAGGGAAGGATACCCAATACCGTTTCCGAGTGAACCAGGCTTTCCGCAATCTGATTTACAGTACCATCACCACCTCCGGCTACAATTAACTGGTACTTTCCGACATTCTGGTGTGCAAGCAAGCTGGTATGACCCGGATATTCCGAATATAAGATCGTGGGTTCAAACTTTTCAGGGTCTAGATATTCAGATATAATACTGGATATGTTATTCCCGCTTTTCTTCTCTAAAATGGGATTAATGATAAAAAGCGCTTTTATTTTGCCGGAATTCATTGGACTTATTTGTCATTAAAATCCTTAGAAAGAAATTGAAGATATGCCAGGCAGGGATCAATAGCACTTACCTGTCCAGCGCTATCCTTAAGAATGTAATCATTTATTGTCCAGCTATATACAGTACAAGTGCTGTCTTCAACAAAACCTACCCCGTCATTGTAGGTATAATAAGCGAATGACTTTGTATCTTCAGATAACAAATCCTTACTAAACCTGAAATCGGTGCCAGAAATTCCAATCTGATTTAACAGGGTTCTGGGCAGGTCTGTCTGGGATCCGATTTTCGTTATTACGGTATCTTTTATAGCTACTGCACCGCCGGTCCAGACCATTGGGATTCTGAACCTTTTTTGTTCATGGAAAGCAACATTACTCAACCTGTAACTATGATCTGCCAGGAAAATAATCAGAGTTTCATCCCACCAATCCATCGTCCTGGCAGTACTTATGAAATTACCGATTGCCTGATCGGTGTAATAAATCGAATTCATAAATTTTTCCAAATCACCGGAACCATTAAAAACAGGCTCCATAGGAACATCGAAGGGAGAGTGACTGGACAGGGTTAACATTGCATGAAAAAAAGGTGTCTCGGCTTGATTTGATACTTCGAGTAATTTATCAAAGAGGTAATGGTCCGGAACACCCCAGCTGGATCTGGGTATGGCTTTGGGGAAGTCCTTATCATCAATGATAATTTCAAATCCACCCATGACAAGGAAGGACCTGATATGAGCAAAGTCAATGTCACCCCCGTACAAAAACGCTGAGTTATATCCTGCTGATTTCAATTTTTGATTTAACCTGGGCAGCTTTTGTGCCTTGCTTTCATAATGAAGTATACATGTGGCAGGCACACTTGGATAGCCTCCAAACACAGCCCCGATTGCCCGGTCCGTCAGTACCCCGGTGGAATAAAAATTATTAAAATAGATGCCTTCTCCTGCAAGTGCCTTGAGATTTGGGGCTGGATTACCGTTCCCTCCCATATCAGACATTACAGCCTCTGAAAAACTTTCCAGTAAAATTAAAATGATATTGGGTGAATCTGTGTTCAACACCTGGGCTCTATTCTCACCCTCCTTATACAATTCATCCATTATAACCTGCACCTCCCCTTCGGTGTAAAAACTGTTGGATGTATTCATTTTATCACCTTCGATTATCGTGTAAAGCAAATTCCAAACCGGATTAACGGCAGCATGGTTGATGAAAGCATTTTTGTGAAAATACACTGAACCGGTCTGTATAGGTGATGTGGCGAATCCGCCCCGAACCGGCAATATTAGTGATGGCAGTATGAATAGAAAAAGAATTGAAGCTAACCAGGATCTTTTCTGATTGATGGCCAGAGGTTTGATCACCCATTTTCGATAGATTTGAAAATATAGAGCGTAAACCCCCAGTATAATGATCCCTGAGAAAATTACCAAACTAAAGGTTGAGAGTGAAGCCATCATCTCTCCCGGTGTGGTAACATAATCAAAGATAGTCTTGTCAATAGGGAATTTCCAGTATTTATAGATGACCAGATTTACAATATATGCCATCACAAGACAGAGAATAATCAGGAATGTATAAACACCAATAATTTTTTTAGGGATGCCAGATCTGAAGATGCTGCCAATAATTAACAACAGGGTCGGGATGCCCAGTAAATATCCGGTCAGGGATATATCCAGTTTTAGTCCCACGACCACTGCTAAAAACTTGTCCCATATTCCAACGTCCTGGGCAAGATTTTGATAAACGCTAAGGAAAAGAATGCTAAATATTATCTGGATGCCCAATAAAAAAATAATATATCTGAGATAAAATAAGAAGCGGGGTTTCATTTGAATAATTAAAAACAGGATTCACACAACAGCTAAAGTTAGAAAATAATTAATCAGTTACTTTGCCTGACACCATCGAGGTCAATACTTAGCAGTATCTGCTGGGAATAATCGACCTGACCATTAGCAAAATGAAAAGCAATATTCAGTTTACCACGTACTGTCTCAGACCTGAATGGAGCCCAGAAAATATCAAGCCTGCCATATTTAGTAAGCTTATAGAATGGATCACCATACAGGAAGGTATGCCCCTCTCCGGAGTAATATAATCCCTCAAGTCCCAGTCCTTTCCACATTACCATTCCCCGGACAGTGAAACCTGCAGGGGTCTGCCAGTCAAGGTAATACTGTCGGTCTCTGTCAAGTGATACCAGCGTCCCGACACTGAAAAGCAAGGTGTCAAGAGGTACCAGGCTGCTAAGGTTTGTTCCCAGGTTAAAATCAATACCCCCATTATCCCTTAGACTATTATTCTGTTCAAGGGCCGTTCCTGCAAAATGCCCCATCATAAAATGGTGATTGTAATAGAACATGCCGAAATGGGCTTCACCTGACTGTCCGAAGATAAATCGCTCAGGCTCTGTATCTGTCTGCCTGCTTGTCCAGTCAATAAATATATTCTGGTATCCCCAGGTCTTGTTGAACCCGAGGTAAACGCCCTGGATGTTCGGGCGGTAATAGTGCAGGGTATCCGAAAGCAAAGCAAGAGGATAGTCAAGAAGTTTACGACGAGGGAAAGCACCGATAAAAAAATTGAAAGGTTTATGATCAAGCTCATAGTATGCAGTAATATCAGGCTTCTGGGCCCAGGGATCGGAACCGAACTCAAACAAAAAATTCAATCCGACCCGCAACCTGTGTGTACCATCCAGGCTTCCTCCTATCTCACCCCGGATTCGGGATCCGAAAATGGTTTGGGGATTTTCTATGCTGAAATACTCGCGGTTATCAAGAAACCCGTCGAATCCGGCATTCCATTCAAAATCCTGAGCCAGGGAAATTTGGGAAAGCATGGTCAGAGTCAGGATTATGTGAAAAGATTTTCTCATTTTTGTTAATTCCTTGAGCAAAACAAATTTAATCGGATATTTGGATATTTCAGCATGAGAGAACATCTCCGTAACAATAAGGGCATTCTTTTATTCTGCCTCGCCTGGTTCTTCCTGAATCTTATACAGGCATTCTTCACTGAAATTATTGATGATGAGGCATACTACTGGCTGTATTCCAGGTTCCCTGCCTGGGGGTATTTCGATCATCCGCCCATGGTGGCTTTCCTGATTAAGCTTGGTTATGGAATTTTCCCGAATGAAATGGGTGTAAGGTTTTTTTCATCCTTATTAGGGGCAGGAACTATTTACATTACCTGGCTAATGATCCCGGAACGTTTGAGAGACCTGCGTCTGTTTATGCTTACTGTCTTTGCAATTTCTCTGATGCACCTGAATGTAGCCGGTTTCGTTGCCCTTCCGGATACTCCACTGGTATTCTTCGCAGCACTGTTTTTTCTCGTTTTACGCCGATATCTCGAAGAGGATCGAATTGGTCAGGCGTTACTGCTGGGAGTGATTGTTGCGTTGATGATGTACAGTAAATACCATGCACTCCTGATTCTTTTCTTTACTATCCTGTCGGACTGGAAGCTGATTACAAGGAAAAGTTTCTGGCTTATTGTTGCTGTTGCAGTAATCATGTATATTCCTCATATTCTCTGGCAGATCAAAAATGATTTTGTGAGCTTTCAGTATCACCTGGTTGGCCGTAATGATCCTTTTCAGCCAAGGCAGATCCTTGAATACCTTGGGAACCAGATCCTGGTGACTGGCCCATTTGTGGGAGTAATCCTGCTCTACCTTGGATTTACACGCAAAGCTGCCGGCTCATTTGAGCGTATGCTAAAATTTAACCTGATCGGGTTTTTTGGATTCTTCCTTCTGTCAAGTGTCAGGGGACATGTAGAACCGCACTGGACAGCTGCTGTATTTCCCCCGTTGATAATACTGGCATTTCTAAATCTGGATGGAAGAACACAAATCAGGAAATGGCTGAGGATTCTTGGATTTGCAAGCATACCTGCTATTTTGCTTATCAGGGTGTACCTTGTATGGAATATCCTGCCGCTGCCAGACCATGTTACCAGAATGTTCCATGATAAGGATAAATGGTCTGTGCAAATAGAGGAGCTGGCGGGGGACAGGCCGGTGGTCTTTATGAATAGATTCCAGAATCCCTCTGTTTACTGGTTCTACACTGGAAAAACTGCCTTTACAAGAAATAATATATTGTACAGGCGGAACCAGTTCGACGTATGGCCCCTGGAAGAACAGCTCGAAGGAAAGAGAGTTGTACTTAGCCGATGGTCATCCGGCAGGGACAGCGTTAAGGTTCTTGAAACTGTACATGGGGACTTCCCATATTATGAAATCGACAGATACTGTTCATTTAACCGTTTAAGGATCAAAATTCTTGAAGATGAAATTGAATCTGTCACAGATGGGGAATATTCAGTGAAAGTCAGTATCACTAATCCTACATCAGTAAAAGTTTGTCTGGACTGTGAATGCGACTTGCCTCCCTTGCTGATGTATACATATTATTCAGAGGATATCAGGTTCAGATCATCTACGGTTGAATCTCAGCCTGAGCTTGGAAGCCTGGAACCAGGAGAAGAGATTCTCCTTGATGTTCCACTGATTGCGCCTGAAGATCCCGGCATTTACAGCCTGAATGTATCTCTCGGTTCTGCAATTTTACTGCCCGGAATTAACGGTGGATCAGTGGAGTTAACAGTTAATTCTCCAGGGGATCACTGACCCTCCAGGTCCACAATGAATTCAGAAAAAAGTTTATTACGGTTCCCAGCAGGATCCCGATCAGATTTCCGATCATATCATGCATGCCGAATACTTTTACAAGCAATAGCAGGGTAAGATAGTTTACTAGTCCCGCGACCGCAGTCACCAGATGATAACGAAGTATCCTCCCGGTAAATCCTACCCTGGTATCCCTCTTTCGAAATGTCCATGCATTGTTCAGGAAGAAATTTGTGAGGATAGAGATCTCAATTGCCATAGGTGAGGCAAATTCCATGCGGACCCCGGCATATCTTGTAAAAATGAAGAAAAAGCCCATATTGACAATCACCCCTGATCCCCCGACGACAGCGAATTTCATGAATTCCTTCATTTTCTCGGGTTTGATCCCAAATTTCAGGAGCAATCCGACAAAACCCTTATAGATTCCGGTTGATCTGTAATCCATGTGCTTAAAAATAATGCAATGGGCAGTCCCCTATTGGCTGCCCGGGAGGTGCTTCAAGAGGAGTTTCGTGTTTAAAATCCTCCGGGTGATCATTAAAGTATGAGATCTGCTTCAGTGCCATATGATAATGTGGCTCGAGCTGCGGATCATGGATATATTCTAGTTGCTCTGATATCCATAGTCCAAGCTCATCGATTTTAAGGGAAGCAATTGCCCTTGCCTGCACGGAAGCTGAGCGGTCGGATGCAAGCTGCATAAGATGATGCAGCACAAGATTGTCCGTAACGCGCTGTATCTCACCAAGGTAAGACTCATCATAGATCGTCTGCCATGTATTAAAAACCAGCTTGTCAATAATTACCTGGAATTCAGGCTGTGTTGGATCAACTGCGAAGCTAGTCACCATTCTGGATGCACGCTGTGGGTGCAGGAGCAATGAGATTGTACGGTCAGCTGCTACTTCGGCTGCGGAGAGAGGATCAAAGGTTAGTCCGGTGCGGGACTTAAAATTCTCCCGGTCGCGCCGGTAACCCAGTGGCTTAGGCGGAATTTTAGCAAGAATCTCTTTTGGTATGGCCAGAAATTCGGGAGAAAGTGTCTCCATGATCGATTCAAGGCAAGCTCTCTGGACTTCCGGTGACACGAATTCAAGTTGTAATTCTTCTCCTTTCAGGGCATAGTTGTATTCTACCCCTCCTATCGTTTTTACGGCTGCTTCGAGTTGGTATCGGTGTAGCATATAGGCTGGTACGAGGAGGTCTTCAAGCTCTGAATAGGGTATACCCTCCCGGATGCTTTCTTCAGAAAATTTATCCAGGACATGCATGCGCAATTCAATCATCCTTTCCAATTCCGTACAGGCATCCTGGCCATTGTCCCATAAATGGGCAGCAGGATGAGCAGATCCTTCAGGCCTTGCATCCTGGTCAGAAAGGAAGCGCAATCCACTCTCCCTTGAATCAGCCAGTATCTTCTGCAAAACAGCCTTCTCATCAGTTCCCTCTGCAAAATCCTGATAACCATAGGCAACAAAAACTTTGTCCCATTCCCCAATTCCCACATCGTAGGCCTCGGAAAGATCTATCTCTCCGTCCTTTAGAACAATTAGGGGATGGGGGTAATCCATTACAGATGACAGCCCGTCTGCCGATGCGATATAATTATGCTGGAATCCGAGGGTGTGTCCCACTTCATGGGCAGAAAGCTGACGGAGACGGGCAAGTGCCATCATTTCCATTTCGTTTGGAACAGCGTCACCTTCCCCGGAAGGGGTATCCTTAATGTTCCCATCAAATTCATTTACCAGTACTTCTCCTCCTGCAGGTCTGGTTTTATAGGGCCCCAGAATTGCTTCTGCGATCATATAATCCTGTCGCACGCGCTGGGATCCAAGGCTAACGTGACCCTTGAGTATTTCTCCGGTGCGCGGATCGGTGATGGAACTCCCGTATGACCAGCCGCGGGTGGAACGGTGCACCCACTGGATCACGTTGTACCGAATATCAAGGGGATCGGCATCCTGGGGAAGAAGTTTAACCTGGTAGGCATTCTTATAGCCGATGGACTCGAAGGCCTCTGACCACCAGGCGGCTCCTTCGAGCAGGGCGCTTCGCATGGGCTCCGGGGTACCTGGATCCAGGTAATATATTATGGGTTCAACGGCCTCACTGATCTCTGCTGAGGGCTCCTTTTTTTCAAGTCTGTGACGATTAATGACCATTTTAATTAGCGGTTCACCGAGGGGTACAGCGAGATCCATGTAATTCTGGCTTCCATATCCGCTGCCCGGAGTGAAGGCCCTTGGCTGGTATTCTCCAAGTTTTGGAAGTCGCACGAAGGAAATATGCTGACCAAGAGTCATATGGTCAGGGCTGGGAACCACGGATCTTACGTAGCGCCCTTTTGGCTGTCCACTGAATGTCAGTGTTACATCGAATTCAGTATTATCCGGAAAATTCCTGGACCTTTTCAGGTTCATTGCCGATCGTGAAGCATCTACTTTATAAGCACCCTGACCCGAGTAATTCATCATCACTCCAACATTATTCTGGTCGCTCATCAGAAGCGGGGTTATATCAATCAGAACCTTTCCATTTTCAGAAGCTTCAACAGTGAATCCCCATATCACCGATCGGGCAAAGGATTCCTCAACAGCCTTACGTTCAAGCTTGTCTTCTGAATCAGCCCGGTAGCGATAATTCGGTTCGATCAGCAGCACCTTGTTTCCACTGCGCTGGAAAGACACAACCTTCTGATCTCCGATCTTTCCCCGGTCAAGTCCAACATCATTCGATCCCATCCCTCGTGAGAGGTAAGAAACCATAAGAAATTCCTTTCCGAAATCTCCCGTTTCAAGGTAGATCTTGCCGCTTCCCTCATCCCAGAAATAATCAAAGAATCCATTAAATTCTGACAGTCCTTTAGTCTTTTCAGATATGGAGGGAGCACCTCCGTCCTTCTGACCGGCTGCAGACATTAGGCATAAGACCATAATAGAAAGAGAAAGAATGGATCGCTTCATAACAGAGTCGTTTTGAACAGCTTGTAAAATTAGATATTTTTACGACATGAGGGAGCAGGAGCAAAAAAGGAAAAAACTATTTCTGAAGTTATCCAGGAAGGTGGGGAAAACCCTACAGGAATATAAAATGATCGAGGCCGATGACAGGGTTCTGGTAGGCTTATCCGGGGGGAAGGACTCCATGGCACTACTTGAAGCACTGGTTGACCGAAGGAAGCATCTTCCATTCAATTACCAATTGCATGCAGTACATGTCACTGCAAAAGGGGTGGGTTATGAGATGAATACAACTTATCTGCAGGAATTTTGTGATGATCTGAAAGTGCCTTTACATCTGGAGGAAATTGAGGTGGACCTGACGGTTGACTCAAAGAAAGCACCTTGTTTTATCTGTTCCTGGTACCGCAGGAAACGACTTTTCGAAATGACCAAAAAGCTGAACTGCAACAGGTTAGCCCTGGGACATCATAAGGATGATGCAATCCAGACAGTACTGATGAATATGATATATCATGGATCATTCAGTTCCATTCCCCAGGACCTTACAATGTTCGAGGGACGAATCCGGTTAATACGCCCCCTGCTTTTCATTCCCGAAATAGAATTAATTGAATACGCTAATGTTCGGAACTTTCAAAAGCTGGAGAAATCCTGTCCTCATGAAGGAACAACAAAGCGTCAGGAGATGAAGGAACTTATCATTCATCTTGAAAATTTTTACCCGAACGCCCGAAGGAACATTTTCACTGCTATGGGTAATATACATGAGGAGTATCTGCCCCGAAAATAACCTGCCAAGATCGGGAGATCAGTTGTATCGCACAAGCTCTTCCATCACTGCTTTTATTTCAGCCGGATTCAGATAATAGCGATCCATTAAACCTGTTTGTTGACCTTGTTCTTCAAAAACATTGCGTACATAAACAGCATATTCGAGCAATTCCGGTCCCAATCCATGTTCAATGGTCCGTCTGTCTGTCCCCTTCTCAAACCAGGCCCTGAATGCCGGACAAAAGTATGCAAGTCCCACGAACTGGATCCCGTATATACTCATTTGCTGGTAATGGGCTGTATGCCCCAGTTCATGTCCAATGATGGCTACCTGTGCATTGAAAGGCAGGTTTTTCCTGTTGGCATAGAGAGAGAGTGCAGGCTATCCGAATAATAAAAATGAATGGTTTCATTTTGATCGAAATAAATATCAGGAGGGTAAGATATCGAATTTCCCAATATCAGCGAATGCCGCGCTTTCCAGCAAAGGCCGAATGCGATCAACACCGGCAAGAGTTTTCTGATCCGTTACATAAGCAAGTACCTCGGCCGTAACCCCCAATCTCAATCCGTTGTAGAGAAAAGTATTAACAGCCACCTTTGATGTAAGGATCTTGTATTTGGGAACCTGTCTCATCCCGCGTTCAACTCCTGAATATATCTCCAGGTTAACAAACCTGTTGATGCCGGCTTCTTTTCCTAGTTGTTTAAGCAACTTGTTAAAATAAGGATTATTGAAATGAGGGAAGCAATTGCCATCGGGACTGTACCTGTTACTGTAGATCTTGAGTATCTCAGAAGCTCTTTTATTTATGGGAAAGTTGTACAACTCTGATTCTCTCTTACCCGGCATACGGATATAGTCATTAAAAACATTGGATTCTTTAAGCTGGTAAACCCTGGTTAGTTTTAATCCCGAGAAACACATAAAACAGAAGATATCCTTTATCTCCTTTAAATTTCTGGAGGATGCTTCATGATTGCTAAGTTTCATGAGTTCATCCCAGTCAAGTATCATGTCGGCGGTCTGCAGGCGCGGCTTAACCTCCCAGTCCAGTTTAAAATCCTTATATAACAAGCTTTTATTATATCCTCTTTCGGTAGCCCAGTTAAGGAACCATTGCAAAACTTTGATGTTTTTAGAGATGGTGGTATTGGAATGATCATACTTAATCCTGAAAAACCTGGCATAGCGATCAATAAAATCCTTGTCGATTCGATTAAATTCAATTTTTATCTGTTCAGCTTCAGAAAAACTTCTCAAATGATTATAGGTGGTCCTGATTTTGCGGAATGTATAAATACTCCAGCGTGAGTGGTTTTCATCTATAAATCGCATCAATACATCGAAAAAATCGATATTATCCTTCCTTCGTCTGTACTTTAACTCATCTTTAAGATAATTTAAACCTGGCTGCAGACCAATTGTAAGGGCTTCCCTGTAAATATCCATAAGCTCCTGACCCAGTGACTTCAGATAACGGTTCACCTGTGCGCTTCCTGGTGTTTCTGAATTTACCATCTGCTTATCACCATCCCAGTCCCCTGCATTCACCCTCTCACCTGTATTAAGTTGAAGCCGTTTACCATCAAAACTGAAGAACATAAGTATGGGAACATTATGAGTTCTCAATCTTCCATGTTTATCTTTTCTTTTCTCAATATAATATCTAACTGAAGCCATTATGCATACATAATTACATACAAATATTTATAATATTCATATATAATCATGAAAAAGATATTAACTAAACAGCTGAAATTATATTATTTAAGAATTTACAATCGGTAAATACAATTAGTTTTTTATACTATAAGGGCACAAATATTATTAAAATTAAACAATGATATATTGAGATGTATGTCATTAAGTACTAAGAATTGTCTCCAAAACCAATGAGGCATACTAACCGCCGGGCAGGCGGGGTTGGCCTGTGTAAACGCGAACCGCATAAGCGGTCGGCAGCAGGAACCTGAAGGAACCCGTGAGGAAGTACTTCCCATGGCTTTGTATGAGCTATTGGAATCCATTTCGTTTACGGAATGGAGAATGTCAAACTATAAGTCTAAAGATAATTGTTCGCGGTCATTATCTTTCGAAATACCGGCTGCCTGTTCAAGGTTACTCAGGGTGATTCCCAGGAGGCGGATTCTGTCCCCTGTTTTGAACACATCTGTCATAATATCTTTCGAGGTGCTAAGTATCAGATTCTCATCATTAATATATTCCGGGAAAGATTTACTTCTTGATATTTGTCTGAAGTCACTGTATTTAACCTTAACGGTAATAGTTCTTCCTTTTATTCCGTATTTATCAAGATCCCTGCTTACCAACTCAGCAATCTTCTGAATAATTTCAAGGACTTCCTCAATCGTGGTCAAATCTTCCTCGAAGGTTCTCTCCTTACCCCAGGATTTTCTTATCCTCTCAGGATTAACCGGACGGTTGTCTATTCCCCGTGATATATTATAGAAAAAGGATCCATTCTTCCCGAATAGTTTCAGGAGTTCTGCTTTTGATTTACCTTTCAGGTCTTTCCCCTCATAAATACCTAATTTCTGCATTCTGGCAGCAGTAACCTTTCCAACACCGAAAAATTTGCTGACTGGCAACTCTTCAATAAAAGATTCTGCCTTATCAGGGGTTATCACGAATAGGCCATCCGGCTTATCCATATCCGAGGCAATCTTGGCAAGGAATTTATTTATCGAAACGCCGGCTGAGGCAGTAAGACTGGTCTCTTCCTTTACTTTACTTTTTATCTCACGAGCAATCAGGGTTGCAGAAGGCATGTTAAACTTATTGTTGCTGACATCCAAAAAGGCTTCATCAAAGGATAATGGTTCGACCAGGTCTGTGTAGGTCCTGAAGATGTCCATGATCTGCCTGGATACCTGCTTATAAACATCGAATCTGGGCTTTGCGATTATGAGCTTTGGATACCTGTGGAGGGCAGTTAATGTAGGCATTGCAGAATGGATACCATATTTCCTGGCTTCATAGCTTGCAGCAGCAACCACACCTCGTCGTGAATCACCACCGACAACCAGGGGTTTTCCTCTATAATCCGGAAAATCCCTCTGTTCAACAGATGCAAAGAAAGCATCCATATCGACATGAATAATCTTTCTTACCTTATGCTCTGTATTGTTTTGGCTCAATAAAGTTGTATTAAAGGAACTCTTTGGTAAATTAATAAATCTGAGCATTATTACCCCTGAAAATGAATTCTGAACTAATAATAACAAAAGATGGATCTCATACTCTGTACATAAAGGAGCTGGATGAATATTATCACTCCCATTTTGGAGCAATTTCCGAATCAAGGCATGTGTTCATTGAGGCTGGTTTAAAAGCAGTTAACAAAAATATGATCAGCATTTTTGAAATGGGATTTGGAACCGGGCTTAATGCCTTCCTTACTCTGGCAGAGAATATGGGAACAGGTAAAACCATCCATTATTCGTGCATTGAGAAATATCCCCTGGATAAGAATACATACTTATCACTAAATTATTCCTCCCACTGTCCCGATATTGACAGAGAATATTTCATCCGGTTGCACGAGAGTTCATGGCATGAGGACTCAATAATTTCGGATGATTTTATACTCAATAAAACCAGAGCTGACATTTCCGGGTTTGATTTTCAGCGACAGTTTGACCTGGTATACTTTGATGCCTTCGGACCGGACAAACAGCCTGAACTTTGGACCACAGAAATCTTTTCAAGTATCTATCGAAATATGAGGACTGGAGCTATACTAACTACCTACTCTTCTAAAGGTCAGATAAGAAGGAATATGGAGAAAGCAGGTTTCCGGGTTGAAAAGCTTGGAGGTCCTCCCGGGAAATGGGATATGACCCGTGCCTGGAAAGATTAACCACTGTAAAAAGCTGATATTTCCGTCTAATTATCATATAGGAATAAATTGGAATTTAATAGCTAAATTCGCCGTCATTATTAAACAATAACTAAATTCAAATGAAAGGCAAATTTGTTATCGCATTACTCCCGGTTGTATTAATCTACGCTTCTTCTTGCCAGAAGAAGATCGGGAATGTAAGTCTTGAAACTAAGCATGATTCAGTAGCATATATGATCGGTCATAATATTGGTATCAATCTTGGTCAGAGTCCCATGACAGATATAAATATGGAAGCTATATCAAAGGGAATACAGGATGCTATAGATGGTGAGGAACTCTTCATGGATCAATATGCAGCCAATGCATACATTGGCGAGTACATGCAAAATCTTGAAGCAACCGCTTTCGATGGAAATCTCGAAGAAGGAAGAGAATTTCTGGATGAAAACAAGAAAAGAGTAGGAATTGTAACCACCGAAACCGATTTACAATATGAGATCCTTGTTGAAGGTAATGGTCCAAAACCAGCTGACACTGATAATGTTACAGTGCATTATCATGGCACATTGATCGATGGAACTGTTTTTGATTCATCGGTAGACAGGGGAGAACCGGCTCAGTTTGGTGTTAACCAGGTCATTGCAGGTTGGACTGAAGTATTAAAACTTATGCCTGTTGGATCCAAATGGAAGATATATATTCCATCTGAGATTGCCTATGGAGACAGCCCAAGACCGGGTGGTCCTATTGAACCAAACATGGCCCTTATTTTTGAGATTGAACTTATTTCGATTAACTAAAAGTATTTAAGACAATGAGTTTTGAGTTAGCAGGAAAATTGATTGAAAAATTCGATGTAGTCCAGGTAAGTGACAGCTTTCGCAAGCGCGAGTTTGTGATAGAGAAAACAGAAAACCAGGGTGGTATGGAATTTACTGATCACATTAAATTCCAGCTGACTCAGGACCGTTGCAATCTTCTCGACAGTCTGAACCTCCAGGATGAAATTCGTGTGAAATTCAATATACGAGGAAGGAGATGGGTAAAAGACAGCAATGTAAGTTATTTTACAAATCTTGAAGCCTGGAGAATAGAGAAGACCGCCGAGTCTCCGGAAAAGCCTCCTCCTCCGTCTTTCCCGGCGGATGAAGACGCCCCTCCATCTGCGGAGTTCGACGACCTTCCTTTTTAAAATTCTCTAACACTCAAACTGCCTGGCGATACCTGAAAAGTTTTCGCCCTGATTTCCTTGTACCTCAGGCAATAAATAAATTGGCCTTGAACGGATTTGATTGAGAATTCATCTCCCTTACAGCTTTGTAGGGGATGCTGAATTTGAATGTTGATCCCTTAAAAACGTTATCCTCAACCCAAATGTTTCCGCCCATTAGGCCTATGATCCCTTTTGAAAGCGTCAGCCCAAGGCCAACACCACTATCGATATTCTTACCGTATTCATATTCTTCACCCTTCTCAAAACTCTCAAATATCTGCTTGGATTTTACCTGCAGTATTCCTTTACCGCTATCCCTAACATAGAAGGTGATCTTTTCTTCCTTCTCCTCTAATTCATACCCAAATTCAATAATTCCTTTCTCAGTATATTTAAAGGCATTGCTTAACAAACTGGTTATTACCTGGTGCAATCTGAATTGATCCGTATAAAAGCAGAACTCGCCCTTTTTCGAGCCCGGGTTTAGCAGCAATGCAATATGATGCCTGTTATTTCGATGCCTGTCAATATTGAAAAAATGGTAGATGTCAGTTAGTAATTGATTAATGGAACACGATTCCTCGCGAAGCTTTAATTGCTTAGTTTGGATTAGGGATACATCAATCATGGCCTCAACTACATTGAGTAATCTGGCGCTACTCTGGTTAATATGATCCATATACTCCTCCCTCTTTGTGTTAGGGAGTCGCTGATCATTTAACAGACTGGAAAATCCCAGGATTGCATTCATCGGAGTCCGCAGTTCATGTGAAATATTTGACAGAAATTTTGATTTTAACTGATCTGTCTTTATTTCATGAGTTTCAACCTGCGACTCCAAATCTTTGATCCGGTTCTCCAGCTTTTCAACATAAGCCAGTAAATTATCGTATGTGAGAGTCCTCTTCATGTATCCTTAAGGCATTCCTTACTTTATGCTTCTCATTATTTTCTTGGCCTTCTTACTATAGAAACTGCTTTCACTGTTGGCTATTTCCTTGAAATGCCCACGGGCCTCCAAGTTCTGTCCGGTGTGCAGGTAGCAAAATGCTAAATACCATTCCGCTTGGTCCACAAATAGGTTATCATTATGATTGATAATCTTTTGGAACTTCTCATCAGCCTGGATGTATTGCTCAGTCTCCATATAGCTTATGCCTGAATACAGGCTTGATGCCATATCAGCCGGATCCTTAATAAGGATATCCTCAAAAAGGTTTATAGCATTATGAAATTCGCCTGACTCATAAAAAGTCATGGCCTGACTCAATACCCTCTGATAATCAGATTCTGCCGAGCGGTAGATCATGGTCACTTCATAAGGCTCATAATGCTTCTCAAAGATTTGATCGTTGGTCAGCTTGTTATGCTGAACCTTCAATAAAACTCCCAGAGATACTAAAATTGCCAGTGAAGCAATAGCTGCATAAGACAGCACTTTTCGATACCTGCTTGGACTGACAGATTCCTGGCTTGGATCCCCAATTGCATTGTGGATCACGTCAAGCTGATCGCGAAGGTCCATGACATCTTGTTCACGGATGGCACTATCAACCTCCCTGTATAATCGTATATCCTCGGCCAGGACAGCATTGGATTCCAGCTCCTTACTGAACCAATCCAGTTCCTCCCTGCTAAGTTCTCCATCCAAAAAAGGCTGAATGAATTCCTCATATTTACTCATCTTTTCCATTTTATATGAATTTAGGTATGTGTTATTCGTTTTGATGTAAACATATATATAGCTACAACATTATATTCATACTTCATTCGTAAGGAAATTACCCTTACTTTATG
>DRHS01000065.1 GCA_011053095.1 Bacteroides sp. | reverse complement strand
TCATCGGATACCAAGGCAATTAATGTAATCTTTTTAATCTTATTATGAATGGTATCCTTTGCGTTTCCAGAAGCGCATTACGAAATCGAGGTTATACATCAGCAGTTCATGCCCGCTCAGTCCCGGGAATTCGAGACCGGGGAAGTCATATTTTTCCACCAGATAATGCATCCATTTACCGCTGATATGGGATGACTCAAGCAGCACCATAGCCTCATGATCATGATTCATGTCATCATCATCCCCCTCATACCAGGGATTCCCGGTGTCGGGAACATAACTATTATATCCGAAAACCAGCTCAATGCCCGCATCGGGATCGCAATAGATCATTCCCGGGATGGACTCTTCCGGATCCGGTATATCGTGAGGATGCTCCGGCAACATCCACTGTTCATCCAACTCAAGCTGCTTTCGTCTTTTCCGGGCAGATCTATTTAGTGATTTATTGTGATGTTCCAGAAAATCGTGGATAAACCTGTTGGCGCCTTCTTCGCTTTCGACAAATGCCAGGGGATTACCATTATTGAACTTCAGGAAAGACTTATAGAGCTGCCTGTTTTCCGCCCTTATTAAATCAGGATTTTTGCCGAACAGCATTCTGCTTTCTTCCGACTCCTTCTCTTTCCTGATCAGGTCAGCATCATACCCAAAACCCAGCTGGGCCCCCGATAACCACCATTCGCCTTTCCATTTTACAAATCCGGAAAATGAGAACGACTTTCCCTGTTCGGTGTCGGCCGGCAATTGCATCGACCTGGAAGTGATCCTGAGTTCTGTTCCAGTGGCAATATGCTGAAACAGAAGGTTTTCATCCTCCTTCCCCATGTAAAGATAAAGGCCGCTTTTTTTCTCATCCATGTCCAGAACCGGTTTAAACAGCGGATGATCAGGCCCCAGGGTATAGGCCAGCCAATCTTTCCCCTTCCTGGCCAGCAGGGGTGTATACGTTGTGTGTACAAATGTATCGATAGAATCATACAGGTATACCTCACGGGCTTCTTCCGGCAAGGATTCATCCTCGTCCTCACTGAACATATCAGCAGCTATCTCATCAAACTCCTTCCCTAAAAAATGATGCAGCCAGGAATCTATCATGATCCACCTCATCCTTAAATTGATTTCAATGTAATCATCCTCGTTCGGGCTTAATGTAAGAAACTGCTTCAGTTTGAGGTTCTCGGGGGCTGACTCATATTCCCTCTCAAGGATCTCAAAGATCTCTTCAGGCCGTTCAGACCATTCATAGATTGTGGGACTGATGATGGTATCATTATCGCGCACCATGCTGATATAATACCACAGCAGGAAATGGATATCTTCAGGGTTAATCTCCTCCGGATAATACTTCTCCGGATCGGGATCGAAAAAAGGCAGGTAGGTTCCGTAAAGCTCATAAACCTGGGTAATAAAGGCTTTCCATAACCCGGGACCCGAGATCACATCCTCGAAATAACCTGTGATAAAACACGCGAGGTTCTTCTTCTCCTCCATGGAAAGCGAAAGCTCCTCATCAGGAAAATCATCATCTTCCAGTTTGCTGAATATTTCGTTGCATAGCTTCAGGTAATAGAAATCACTCTGCTGCGGTGAGCTGTAATGGTGGAACGAAAGCCACTTTTGCATGTATATGGTTTCCATTGCAGTAAAAGTACCTATTTTACCTCAGGATCATTCTCTATGACTGACTCAGACTTTTTGTACAGTAACTTCCCCACTCTGTTAATATGATCTGTAAGTTCAGTGTTTGAAAGCGAATGATAATTCAGTACGTCGAAGAAGAAGGGCATTAATGTCTCTTCATTCAAAATGTAACTAATCTGACTGATAACAGTGCTATTCAGCCTTTTTCCTTTCAGCGCCAGGTCAACATCGCTTCCTTTACGCTGTATCCCTTTGGCACGACTACCATAAATAAAGGCTTCTTCTACTTCCGGAAATTGTTGAAGTTTAATGCGTATTTCGGTGAGGTCATTTTCTCTTAATCCGAATATCATACTTTTTTTCTTAATCCGTTAAGAAGTTGATTCAATAAAGGATAGTAGGATTTTCTAATCTCTGCCACCACCTCTTCGGCGATGGTTTCATTATAAGTATGAGAAGTCAGGTTCCGGTCGCTTAGTGATTTCAGCCAAATGTGTCCATCTTCAATCAGCTCTGATTGAAAGGCGGTTTTAATTACTTCCCTGGGATACTTCAGGTCACTCAGCCCCTGCTCTTCAAGGTAATCTTTCATCACCTTCCATGCCAATTCAAAACTAATTTCAAAAAACTGTATCAGGCCTGCCTTCTGAACCATATCCGGATTCTCAATATCCAGAGCTTTTTCCAGATACCCCATGGCCTTTTCAAAATTTTGAAACCGCTGTTTCCACCGTATATCGTCACCATCTGTCATCCGGACTTAAAAATAGCACATATTTTTGATCTTGAAAAGGCTTTTAGAGATTGAAAGCCTCTTTTAGCTTATCTGCATAATCCAGCTTTTCCCATGCGAAGAATTCGACTTCGCGTTCTTCGGTTTTGTTGCCGTTGATCTCGGGGTAAACGGTAACTTTTCCTGAGAAATTATCCCGCCCCATATGTCCATATGCTGCGGTTTGGAGGAAAACAGGGTTTTTCAGTCCAAAACGCTTAACGATGGCGTTGGGCCTAAGATCAAATATATCCTGCAACTTCACTGCGATTTCGGAATCTGTAAGGTTAACATGGGAAGTGCCGTAAGTGTTTACAAACAATCCAACCGGTTTGGCAACACCGATTGCGTAGGCAACCTGTACAAGAACTTCATCGGCAATTCCAGCTGCAACCATGTTCTTGGCAATGTGGCGCATTGCATAGGCGGCAGAGCGGTCAACCTTGGAGGAATCTTTACCTGAAAATGCACCTCCGCCATGGGCGCCGCGCCCGCCGTAAGTGTCAACAATGATTTTTCGGCCGGTAAGCCCGGTATCCCCATGCGGTCCGCCAATTACAAACTTTCCGGTGGGATTTACATGGAGGATGTAATCATTCGTAAATAATGGCTTTATGCGTTCAGGGAGTTTGGCTATTGTCCTGGGAATTAATATGTTCTGGACGTCTTCTTTGATTTTGGCCAGCATGGCTTCGTCTTCATCAAAATCATCATGCTGGGTGGAAACTACTATTGTGTGTATTTTGATTGGCTGATTATTGTCATCGTATTCGATGGTGACC
>DRHS01000064.1 GCA_011053095.1 Bacteroides sp. | reverse complement strand
GGGTGAATGTGTATGAAGAGGAGGTGATACTTTCGTATAAAGATTATTCCTTCACAATTGAATTTTCAGCGCTTGATATACCGATTCCGGAATCTCCAACAACCACTTCATGCATTTTACCCACCTTATTGACCCGGATCTTAATCTCATCATCTTTTCTGCAGAATTTTACGGCATTATTGACGAGATTCCTGACAACAGTGTTAATCATTTCCCGGTCTCCATAGGCTAAGAGTTCCTCTTTAATATCTGCAGAAAGGATGATCCCCTTTTTCTCTGCAGGGATTTGGTGCAGGTTCAAATTTACCTCGATTAGTTTGGACAGATTAAACCTTGAAGGGGTGAATTCGATCCTTCCTCTCTGTGACTTTGACCAGGTAAGTAAATTTTCCAGAAGATTGAATATCAGTTCTGCAGACTTATGGATATTCTGCAACATTTTTAGCTTTTCATCTTCCTCCAGAACCTGGTAGTTCTCTATGGCAAGTCCACTCATGGAGTGCAGGCTGGAAAACGGATTTTTCAGGTCATGCGCCAGGATGGAGAAAAACCTGTCTTTGGTTGCATTCAGTTCTTCCAGCTCATCTTTCTGCTGTGCGATCTCAGCCGTTCGTGCTGTGATCCCCTCTTCAAGTACTCTTTTTTCCCGGATAAGGTTTCTTTCCCTGACTTTTACGAAAATCAGAATCATTATAATTACCAGAATGACATATGCTGAGTATGCATAGATGCTGCTCCACCATGGAGGCTGAATTGTTATTCTCATGCTTGCACCTTCCGTGTTCCAGACGCCATCATTATTTGTCCCTTTGACCCGAAATGTATATTTACCCGGAGACAGGTTCGTGAAATGCACAAAGTGCCTGTTTCCTATTTCAACCCATCTGTCCGAAATTCCTTCCATCTGGTACGAATAGAGGTTTTTCGAGGGGTCGGTATAATCAAGCGCTGAAAATTCAATTGTGAAGGAATAATCTTTATACGAAAGTATCACCTCCTCTTCATACACATTCACCCTCAGCCTTTTTCCTGCAGTTTCCTTATCAAAAGAAGTAATCCGGACCGGTGGAATATAGGTGTTTTCCTTCAGGGAATCAGGATAAAATGAGACCATACCATCTATACCTCCAAAAAACATTTCACCATCATCCGCCCTGAACACCGCTTTAATATTAAATTCTCTCCCCCTGAGTTCATCAATGATCAAAAAAGGTTCCTCTGCTGCATCATCCGGATTTTTCATTGCAAGTCCCCCTCCGGTAGAAAACCATATGTTGCCGTTCCCATCCTTAATAATGTCGTAAACGACATTGCTTGGCAGGCCGTGTGAAATACTATACCAGCTATAAACCGAATCCTTTTTACTGAACTTATTCACTCCTGTACTGGTACCAATCCAAATATTTCCATCCGTATCTTCACTTAAGGAGACCGTATAGTTATCACAAAGAGTATTTGATGATACAGGATCCCGGAAATACATATGAATCCTGTTCTCTTCCGGATCGAAACGGTTCAGTCCATTGGATGTTGCAATCCAGATATCCCCGTTGCCGTCTTCAAGCAATGAGTATATCAGATTATTGCTGACTGACATAAGGTTGTCTCCTCCGGCCCTGATCTCACTTGTACTTTTTGTCTCTGGATTAACAATAAAAATTCCGTTCCCTGTTCCTGCCCAGATATTGCCTCTCTGATCTTCAATCATGCAGTAAACCCTGTTATTATTAAAGAAGTCGAAATCTCGTATCTGGAGATATGATCCTGCCGGGATAAAAGTTCCTGAAGACTCATCGTAAATAGCTACGCCATTTCTGGTACCCAGCCAGATTCTTCCCTTGCTGTCCTCAAATATGACGTGGACATGATTATCAGGAATATTCCTTTCACCAACAGATTCAGCAGTATAGTTTGTCACCTCCCTGGTTTCTCTGTTCAATATTGAGAGGCCTTTACCCCAGGTTCCCACCCAGATTCTCTCTTCTTTATCCATGTAAATTGAGGCAATAATATTATCGAGCAGTTCGATAGAATTCGGATTGTCTGATTTGTTGTAAATCTGAATACTCTTTTTCTTGAGATCTGTTTTGTCGATGCCTGCAAGAGTACCAATCCACAGATTATTTGAATAATCTTCACAGAGACAGAGGACAATATCATGATTTATATACCCGGTGTTATCGGGACCGCTTCTGAAATTTGTGAATTCAGCAACTCCGGTAATAGTATCAGTTACCATTTTATTTAATCCTCCACCCGAGGTTCCTATCCATGTTGTTGAGGAATAATCCAGTACGATCGATGTAATATGATCATGACTGAGGTCACCCGTTCTGTTAAGCTCGCTGTGATATTGGATGAATTGGCCAGTTTCAGGATTAAAAACATTGAATCCGTCCTCCGTTCCCACAAGGATATTACCCATTCTGTCTTCATTTAAAGCTGTAATATGATTGTGGCTGATGGCATTCTGATCTGTTTCATTATGAACGTAGTTTTGAAATTTCTCTTTGTCCGGATCAAAACTTGCAAGTCCGTTACGTGATCCCATCCACAACATCCCATTCAGGTCCTTCATGATCGGATAACCAAAGTCATACAGTGCCTCGTCGGCTTCAAAGCTGTTTTTATAGGACTTCATAAAGCCCGTTCTGTAATTGAGAATAGTCAACAAAGGCGGTTGGTGGATGAAAATACTTGAATCATCAGATGCGACTCCGTATACAAAGGAATTATTGCTTGGGGTATTCTCGATGGAATTTCGATCAATGAAAACCGGCCTGTTTTTTTATCAAACCTGTTTAATCCGCCTTTGGTTCCGATCCAAAGGTCTCCATTCTGATCTTCGGTAATATCAAATATCCAGCTTTTTGAAATGGTATTTGAATCGCCGGGGTCGTTGTAGTAGTTTTCAAATTTATAACCATCATACTTGTTCAATCCGTTTTGTGTACCGATCCAGATAAATCCTTCAGAATCCTGGAATAGGCAAATGATGGCAGATTGAGAGACACCATCCTCAACAGCATAGTGTTCGAACTGGGGTAACTGGCCTCTAACATAAAGCGAGAAGCATAATAGCACTACGCTTATGACAAGATGAATATATTTAGAAATCTTCTTCAATACTTTATCTTAATTATCTACAAGATAGTTTTTTAATAGTTTTTCATAATTGTCGAGCTCTGCATTAATCCACTCCTTGTCTTTCCCTAATTCTCCAGCGAGCAGACTGGCGGCCTGAGGAGCAATTTTCATGCTCTCCCGGGCATCAAGAAAAAGGGCGCGTGTTCTTCTTGCAAGAACATCTTCAAGGGATCTGGCCATTTCCTTTCGTGCGGCCCAGATGATTTGTGAGGGGTAGATTTGCAGGGACTCGCTAAGAATGTTTTGCCCTGCCACCTCCATTGATTCAACTTCCTGCCTTTCGGTCCCATAAACGCTCATGGGATTGATATGGTCTTCGTTGGGTATTGCATAGCCATGAATTTTTATATCATGGGTGATGCAGGGCTTTTCAGGTAATTCTCCAACCATAATGGCATAATTCAGTGCATCCTCGGCCATTTTTCTATATGTTGTCCATTTCCCCCCAATGACGGAGATGAGTCCCGTTACAGAAACAAGGATCTTATGATGCCTTGATATCTCTTTTGTTGATTTCCCTTCGCTGTCAGGAGCAGCAAGGGGACGAAGACCCGCAAAGGCAGAAAGGACATCCTTTCTTTCCGGTTTCTTTACCAGGTATTGCCCGGCAGTCTCGAGTACAAAGTCAATTTCACTTTCCAGAGGTTCCGGTTCCAGGGAGAATTTATCAATAAGTGTATCGGTGGTGCCAAGAACCACACGATTATACCATGGTACAGCAAACATAACCCGACCGTCACTTGTATGTGGAACCATTATAGCGTGCGATCCTTTCAGATATTCTTCCCCCAGAACAAGATGAATACCCTGGCTGGGGCGGATCATATCCCCTGCCTCGGGTGTATCCATTTTCAGGATGGTATCTGCAAATACTCCTGTAGCATTTATCACGACCTTTGCCCTGATGAGGAACTCCTCTCCCGATTCCTCGTCCCTGGCTTCTACACCCGCAACGAGGTTTTTTTCTTTTATGAGGCCTGTTGCCTTCAGATAGTTTATCACATATCCCCCATATTTCCTGGTGGTCTGTCCCAGGCTTATAAGCATTCGTGCATCATCAAACTGTCCGTCGTGATAGATTATTCCTCCCTTCAATCCCCTGGTTTCAATATTTGGTAGTGCCTTGATCGTTTCTTCCCTGCTGATATGGTACGAGGGACCAAATCCCATTTTCCCGGCCATCACATCGTATACCTTCAATCCGATAGTATAAAATGGACCCTCCCACCAGTCATAGGCAGGAATGATAAAAGACTGGTTCCGTACCAGGTGAGGAGCGTTTTGCATCATTAGTCCCCTTTCCTTCAAAGCTTCGAACACCATGGAAACGTCTCCCTGGCGTAGGTAACGAACACCTCCGTGAACAAGTTTGGTTGAACGGCTCGAGGTACCTTTACCGAAATCATGTTGTTCGATAAGAAGGGTACGGTATCCTCTGGAGGCAGCATCGAGTGCTGTTCCCATTCCGGTGGCTCCTCCACCGATTATTATGATATCCCAGGGTTGGTCTGAGGATCTTAGTTCATCAATTACGGATTCTCTATTCATGGTTTTGTGGTTTCAATCTGGGCAGGCTGATTATTTCTCCGGCCTGTTCCAATCCCTGCTCCTATCAAGGGCTCTTGCCCAGTTGGAGCGTACATTCTCAATTTCCGGGGTTTCCGATGAAGCCCGGAAGGTTTTCTCCTCCTGCCATTGCTTCCGGATCTCTTCAATTCCCGTCCAGAATCCGATACCCAGCCCGGCAAGATATGCTGCCCCGAGGGCAGTTGTTTCGGTTATCTTGGGACGGACTACCGTTTTACCAAGCAGATCTGCCTGAATTTGCATGAGCAGGTCATTTACAGCAGCACCTCCGTCTACCCTCAACTCCTTCATGGTTATGCCCGAATCAAGTTCCATGGTACGAATCACATCCATTGACTGCAGAGCTATTGATTCAAGAGCTGCACGGGCTATATGTGCATCGGATGTATCCCTGGTTATGCCGATCAGTGTACCCGTGGCATATGGATCCCAGTGAGGAGCTCCCAATCCCACAAAAGCAGGCACAAAATATACCCCCCCGTTATCCTTTACCTTCAGGGCGAGCTTCTCGATCTCAGAGGAAGATTTAATGATCCTGAGCTTATCCCTCAGCCATTGCACCAGGGCACCTGATACAAAAATACTACCCTCAATGGCATAACTTACCTTATCATTAATCTGCCATGCAATGGTTGTAAGAAGTTTATGCTCTGACGAAACAGGCTCATCACCCGTATTCATTACCACAAAACACCCTGTCCCGTAAGTATTTTTAACCATTCCCTTTGCAGTGCACATTTGTCCAAAAAGGGCAGCCTGCTGGTCACCTGCAATGCCTGAAACCGGGATCCCGGTCCCAAACAGATCAGCATCGGTTTCCCCGTATATCTCACTGCTCGGCCTTACCTCGGGAAGAAGCTCTGCCGGTACTTCAAAAATATTGAGTAATTCCTTGTCCCATTCCAGGGTATGAATATTGTAAAGCATGGTTCGGCTGGCATTGCTGACATCGGTGATATGCATCCGCCCTCCGCTGAGTTTCCAGATTAGCCAGGAATCAATTGTGCCAAAGGCAAGTTTGCCCTGTTCGGCCTTTTCCCGGGTACCCTCTATATTTTCAAGGATCCACCGAATCTTGGAGGCCGAAAAATATGCATCGATTACCAGTCCTGTCTTATCACGGATAAGGTCTTCCCTCCCCTCCTTCTTCAGGCTGTCACAATAGCCCGCAGTCCGACGGTCCTGCCATACAATCGCATTGTATACAGGTTTCCCTGTTTCCCGGTCCCATATCACCACGGTCTCCCTCTGGTTGGTAACTCCTATCGCTGCAATCTGTCCGGCTCCTATCCCCGTCTCGACAAAAAGCTTTTTAATTACTGACAACTGGCTGTCCCATATCTCCTCAGCGTCATGCTCAACACGTCCGGCAGAGGGGAATATTTGATTGAATTCGGACTGGGACTGTCCCACCGGCTTTCCTCCATGATCGAATAAAATAGCTCGATTGCTGGTAGTGCCTGAATCAATTGCAAGAATAAATTTTTCCATAGTTAATAGCTTGAATCGACTTTGAATTTAGTGAAGTTCCAAAAAATGGCAAGGCCTACCAGGCTGTTTGTTCTGTGGGCCTGTAAAAAAGGGGTATTGCAAGAGTATAAAGGATCAGCAGTGATGAACCAATCCATGCTTCCCAAATATTCCAGTACCTGAACGGTCCACCGAGCGAATAGATCCAGATCAGGAAGGCAAACATTACAAAAACATGCTGGCCAATCCTCCTGACATTATATATTTTTCTCAGGTACAATGGCACCATAAACAGGAGAATTATTGATACAACAAGTGTTCCTATATACTTGCGGTTATCCGGAATGATGCCCTCGATCACCAGATAGGCTGCTATAATTTCTGAGGGAATGAGTTTGAGCAGTTTGCTCTTGTAATCCTGGTTTACTTTTACTTCTCTAGCCATATGGGGGAATTTTCACTCTATGCAGTTGCCAGTTCTGTCAATGCCTTTTTCATCCTGGAGGAATAATCATCAATCTGTTCTGAGCTCTCAAATCCAACAATTATCATATCCACGCTTGACATGCCCATTACAAACTTCAGAGCATTGTCTATCTTTTCACCGTCATCAACATATTTTCCTCCTCCGATAAGTTTCATTCCAATAACCCCCTTACCTGAATCATGCAGCTTATTAATAACAGTGATAACCTCTTCGGGTTCGGGACGATCCATGGCGATTCCGTAGGGATTAATTCGCACATGGATTACATCTACCCAGTCACTGGCAAGTGCAGCCTCCATGGCCTCCAGTGTATGTACAGACACTCCGTGGGCCTTGATGATTCCCCTGGCTTTCTGGTCTGAAAGGATATCCATCTGACGTTTGTAGGTATCTGTCCAGTCTTCATCCACCATACAATGCATTTGTACAAGATCAATATAATCTGTATTCAACTCCTTCCGGAAGCGTTCCACCACAACATCAGCATCCGGGCGCTCATCCTCAGGTATTCCCCCTTCTCTTTCCCAAATCTTGGAGGTCAGGGTGATCTCATCACGTGGTATAGTTTTTAAAGCTTCTGACATTAAAGGATGTATCCCATAAGTGTCGGCACAATCAAACAAGCGGATTCCCATATCGTAGGCATGTTTTATGGCTGCAAGGCTTTTATTATGATCCTGCCGGGTCAGGTTTGAGGAACGCATGTTACCATGCACACCGGTCCCCATACCCAGCAGGGTTGTTTTCAGACCGGAATCACCGAGATTTACCAGCTGGAAAGGATCCGTTGAGTTAGCAGCTCTTGAACATGCAGTAATAGGACTGCCGAACATAAGGTAACCTGTACCCATAGAAATGGCAGCCAGAAACTTACGGCGGTCAAAATTTTTATTATCCAAGCGTTGATTTTTAGGTTTCAGGAAAGTAAGTTAATAAATAGAATCAATCTAAACAGTCGGTGAGGCATTTTGTTACTACCCTGGAAAATCAGAAGAGCGTTTATGATAAGGAATTTTCGAAAACCTTACAGGAATTTCTATACATATGACTCGATTATTTAATAACTTCGGGATTCAAGATTTTTCTTCGGATGATAAAGAAAATATTCATTACCGGGGCATCCGGATTTATCGGCAGGGCCGTCGTAAAAAGGCTCAAGGATAATTACGAACTTACTCTTTTACTTCCTCCGGGGGAAGCTGCTATCGGGTTCAGCGATATGAATATTGTCAGGGGCGATGTCAGCCGGCGTCGTAGCCTTAACGGACTCATTAAGGGCCATGACACAGTTATTCATCTGGCAGGTGTTGTTGGGCACCAGACATGGAAAAACTGTTTGAGCATAAATTCAGATGGCAGTCGTAATGTAATAAAGCAAGCCATTAAAGCCGGGGTGATCCGCTTCATTCATATGAGTTCCGTTTCAGTTTATGGCCGGCTTCCGGATATAAAAATTACTGAAGAGCAGCCATTCAAAAAAATCCGCGATCCGTACGGTGATACCAAAATTGAAGCAGAACAAGTCATTCGGAAGTTCGCAGAGAAAAACAGGATTGATCTTACTGTACTTCGGCCGACGGCAGTTTATGGGGAAGGAGACAATAAGTTCCTTCCAAAATTGATTGAAAACCTGAGATCGGGGAAATTCAGGATGATGGGTGGTGGCAGCCAATCGGTTGACCTGGTTAATGTTGCGGATGTTGCAGAAGCCGTATACCTTTCTCTGCTCCGGCCCGAGAGCATTGGACAAACATATAATATCGCAAATGCCAAAAACCCAACCTGGAATAAGTTTTTAAGGGAGGTCTGTAAGGAGTTGGATATTCCGTACAAAAAGAAAACCATATCCTATAAACTTGCATACCGTTTAGCAGCATTAATGGAGTTTTTCTCGATCTTCTCAAACAAACCACCCAGACTTAGCAGGTATGCAGTCCGGTTGGTTGGCAGACAGTATAAATACTCGATAGAAAAAGCCCGAAAAGAGATCGGTTTTGAACCTTCAACTGATCTTATCGAAGGGATGAAGATCTGTATAAAAGGTCTTTAAACTGACACCTGTATCAGCGATTTACCGGATTTTCCTGAGCCAGAGATATTACATTATCTGATGAAATATAAAATTTTGATTATATATTATTTCTCCGGAACCGGCAATGCGAAGAATGCGGCGAGATGGATAATTAAACAAGCTGAAGAAAATGGACTAACAACCCGGCTAATTAACATTGACAGGTTCGAGGATATAGAACCTCCGGATTTATCCAGACCAACCCTGATTGGATTTTGTTCCCCAACCCATGGCTTTAATATGCCGCCAATAGTAATAAAATTCATCATGAAATTTCCGCGGACACGAACCACCGATGTATTTATATTAAATACCCGGGGTGGATTAAAACTAAACAGGTTCTTTCTACCTGGTTTGAGTGGTCTTGCCCAAATTTTTCCAGCCATAGTATTGAGAATGAAAGGATATCGGGTAGTAGGAATGCAACCCCTGGATTTACCATCAAACTGGTTGCTGCTGCATCCGGGATTAAGAGAAAAGGTTATTGAATCAATATACTCCAGATGCAACAGGATAGTTAATGAATTCGCATTAAAGATTCTTGGAGGTGAGAAAAAATACAAAGCCCTGCTATCGCTTCCTTTTGATATTGCAATAATACCAATTAGTCTGGCGTACTATTTTTTTGGACGTTTCTTCCTCGCAAAGACATTAATTGCCACCGATGCCTGCAACAATTGCGAGAAATGTATTGTTCAATGTCCGGTCAGGGCAATCACCATGATAAACGATCGTCCATTCTGGTCATATAATTGTGAAAGTTGTATGCGATGTGTAAACAACTGCCCTCAAAGAGCAATTGAAACAACACAGACATATTCAGCTATTCTTATTCTGATTTCATCTATGGTAATCTCACCCCTTTTGGTTAGAATGCTTGAATATATTGGCGTCTGGGATTTATTCAATCGATCAGCTTTTACACAAAATATCTGGACCCTGATCAATTCCCTGATATTCATTTTATTTGCAATAATATGTTACCGGGGTTTGCATCTTTTAATGAGATTCAGACTTGTTAACAGGATAATTACCTACACATCATTTAGTAAATACAGGTTCTGGAGAAGATATAAAGCCCCGAAAAGTTAACTGTGTTTCTGCTTCCACAAAAATGCAAAAAGAAACCCCTCCACAATGGAGAGGTTCCTTCAAAAGAATCTGAGGAGGTAATCCCAACCCAACCTTATTCACTATACATATTCAAGGTGTTGATCAGCTCATTTACCTCATCATAAAGGACGATTTCTGTTGCGTCAAAAACATCGTCCGGATTGGCTCCGTACTCACCATATACTGATCCGTTTACCAAATCATTGTAGGAAAGAACCCCGCCTGCAAGGCTAATACCTGCATACAGTCCTTTACTCCTGGTGTAAGAATAAATCTCCCTGTCAAATTTTATATCAGTATCTGTAGAAGCTGCATTACCTCTGGGTCCGACAGCAATACCGATATCACCTCCGAGAATTATCTCCGCTTCATCAATTTCTATTACGTCATAACTGTGTTTGAAAAGGAGAACCATTTCTGTAGACTGCGCACCAATTTGAAATCCAATGCTTCCTTCACCAAGATTGACAAAGAATGGATTGCTCCATGTCCCGTCATCGTGCCGGATCATAGCGACTCCTCTTCCTGCCTGGCCTCCCCAGGTTCCAAATGCTACTTTAAAGGCTCCGGGAAAGATCACAATTCCTTCAGATTGATCAATAAGACTTTGAGGGATGCGTGAATCCGGATCATCCATAATGTTCTCAAATGCATCAGCAGCCTTAATAAGAGTTTTTTCGGCCTTTCCTATTTCAACGGATTCGTTGTTTCCATTTGAGGCCGCAGTTAACATTGTTCCAATGCTTACTATCAGAACGCTGGTCAAAATTAAATTCTTCATTGTTTTCATGATTTTTGAGTTTTAATTAATTGTTGTGATTTAATTTATACTCTAATGTACGGGGACCCGTTATGTTTGTTAACTTTTTGAAATAGATGGAATAACACTTGTAATGAAAGGTTAAATAAATGGGATGAATGGTTAAAATCGGTGTAGATGGGATATTCATACGTTACATCAAGTACACAAAAAATAACCCCTCCTGTTTGAAACAAGAGGGGTGACAGGATCTATATCCTGTTATTTAATTTACTGTGTCAATTAAAAATCTATTCTGTAACTGATAACAGGAAATAATGGATTCTGGTAACTATTCTCGATAATGTTTTTGCGAGGATTATAATACTGGGTTACCAATCCCTGGTTGTTTGTAATATTCTGAACTTCAAGTTTTAATTCCCGAGTTGTGCTTTTTCTGTTTGTAATCAGGCTAACAGAGAAGTCTGTTTTGAAGATATCACTTCCTTTTACTGAATACGGCCTGTCTTCGAATCTTACCTCTCTCTGCTCTTCAATCGACTGATCCAGGTTGATTGGAGTGTAACGATGACCTCCTATTAAAGACACTTTTGTGTTAAGGCTCAGTGTTTTCCCTTTTGATGGCCGGCCAACTTTAAACTCCTTTCCAGCCAGGAAATTACCCGCATAATTGCCATTAAACCTTGTATCTCTTACAATCCCGTCCAATGCCTTGTATTTTGAATCGTAAACAGATGCTGTTGCCATGAAATAATAGCTATTTGCAAAATACTTTTCCAAAGTTAACTCTGCCCCATAGTTTGTACCGGTTCCCTTATTAACCAAAGATCGGTCTGTCCATCCACTTACTGAATTTAAAACGGAATATGAACTGTTTGCGTCATCTTCAACAGGAATGTCATACAGATCCTGATAGTATAGCTCAACTTTAAAATACATGTTCCTTGTTATAATATTATCGTAGCCTACAACATAATGTCTGGCTTTTGGCAATTCCAGGTTTTTATTTGGAAGGGAAATGCTGCCATCTTCATGGTTTTGTTGAGCCATATAACTGGAGATAGTACCAATTTTGCTGTGTACACCAAATCCTGCAGTTAAAGATTGTTTTTCGGTAAACTGCCATTTTAGGCTGGCTCGTGGCTCAATAGAAAAATTATTATTGTACAGAAAATGAGTATAATGCAAGCCTGATATTAACGTGAGATCCTCATTTATTCTGTGCCTCCAACTTGTAAATGCCTGGACCAGTCCAGCATTACCTTTTGCATCCAACTGGACAACCATTCTATCCCATGAATTAATATGATCCAGAGAGTATAAATCATAGGAAAGAATTGAATATGTAATTCCGGTTTGCAATTTATTTTTTGCGTTTAATTTATTATTCAGTGTAACTGACAATCTTTTAGTCGTTTTTGTCAGATCATTTGAGTTGGACAAAAAGAAATTGTTCTCATCATCTCTTTCCATGAAGGTATTACCTCCACCTGCTTTTGAATATGACAATGAGCTTACCAGGTAGGTATTTTCATTTATCAGGTAGGTGTTTTTTAAGCCAACCACTGCTATATCAGCAGCAAATTCGTTTGTCCTGTAAACGAAATCCATCATCTCCTCATTTTCATCTTCTATATCTTCCTGGTATATGCTGCTTTTCCCAAATAAACCGAATGTAGAAAACACGCCTGCATTTTTGGTTGAAACCACAACTTTATAAGACAGGTCCTGGTATTTTGGGACACCCATAAAGTCTACAACACCTAACTCATCAAGTATTGATAATGTTG
>DRHS01000063.1 GCA_011053095.1 Bacteroides sp. | reverse complement strand
CCCGCCCCTTGCAGCCACATTACGATGTGTTCTGCCATTCTTTAGATTGCGGCCTCACACCTTTATAGTTCTGAAACAGGAATCTGCAGCCTGCTTGGGATCAGGTAGTTCTGCTCGTAGAAGATTGATCATAGAAGGATAAGGGAAATAACATTGAAATATTGATAAATCGTTGATTTAACAACATTTCAACATTACACAATTATAATAATGATGAAAAAAAGTAAAAAATGGCTTGCTTTTTAACGTAGAAGGGGCGGGATATAATGACAAACAATTTAATACTAAGAAACTGCGATATTTTGCGATAAATTGAAAATCAGAAATTAACCCGAATAATATCGGGATTGGGCATATGAAGAATGCCGATGTAAATACTGTAAAGAGCATATTAATCGCCGGGCAGGCGGGGCTGGTCTGTGAATCGAACCACGTTGGCAGTCGGAAGCAGAAACTTGTAAAAAACCGCGAGGGAGTACTGCCCACAGCCTGAATGGCTGCGGAATCCACTTGGTGATAAAACACATTTTATCACAGGTGGAGCGGTCTGTGGCCGTTGGTGGAAAAACAAACCAAACGACATTCCCGAGGAGGGATTCCTTCTTATTAAGGTAAAGGGTGAGCAGATCGAATGGGATTATGTCGACTATGGCTGGACTCCCACCGGGGAATAAGCCACAGGTTCTATCAGGTTATACTGATTGTTCCATTGGGTTTGAACCTAGCCGGAATGTAGAAGGGAAGCTGATTCATAATCGAGAAACAGCCAGCAAGCATCGTGTTTCTGCAAGATGGTGGCAGGTACATCCGGTGTAACGTCACCGTTGACAGCCTTGTCAACTGCATCGGATTTACGGGCATCTGGAACACTGCAGATAATAGTCTCAGATTTAAGGATTTGTTTTATTGACATGCTGATTGCCCTTGATGGAACTTCATTGAGTGATTTAAACCATCCCTCTCCCAATTGTTGTTCCCTGCAGGCCCGGTCAAGATTTACCGTGATAAAAGCATCCTCGGTTTCAAAATCTGCCGGAGGATCATTAAATGCAAGATGTGCATTTTCTCCGATTCCTATGAATGCGACATGAATTTTGTGTTGACCGATCAACTTTCCAAGGCGTTCACATTCCTGAATGGGATCCGCCTCTCCGTCAACAAAAACAATTTTTTTCAGGTCCACTTTATCCACTACTCTTTCCTTTAGATATTTGCGAAAGGAAGCACCGTGGGATTCCGGAAGTCCGATATATTCATCCAGGTGGAAGGCGGTAATTTTTGACCATTCAATATCTTCCTTTAGCAGGGCATCCAGCATTTCAAACTGGGAGGCACCCGTTGCAAGAATAATGTTTGCTTCACCATTTTTCTGAATGGCTTCCCTGATTAGCATCCCACCCCGTCGGGCTGCTTGTTGTCCCAGTTCCTGTTTTGTTTCGGCTATTACGATTTGCATGGGTTTCGGATTAATCTGCTTTTAACGAAAATACTACTTCGCCGGCAATTATTGTCTGATGAACAAGAACTTTTCCTTCTTCAATTGTAAACAGGATCAGGTCGGCTCGTTTCCCGGGCTTGATCTCACCCCGGTCATCCAGATTAAAAAGTTTTGCAGGATTTGTGCTTGCCATCCGGATGGCTTCCTCGAGGGAACATCCCGTATATTGCATCATCTTGCCGATGCATGAGCTGATAGGAGAGGCAGCACCTGCCAGCACGTTTTCTGCAGGAAATTTTACTACATCCGGGGTGAGCAGTACGGTTCTTTCACCCCTTGTATATTCGCCCGGTTCAAGTCCCGCAAGATCCAGTGCATCCGATACAAGGATCGTATTATCCGGACCTTTGACCTTGTAAAAACTCCTTACCTCTTCCCGGGTAAGATGATGCCCGTCAACAATAATGCTTATCGCAAGCCTGTCCTCCGACAGTTGCGGCCAGAGCGGATTGTGGTGACGGTTGATCATATTGGCACATCCGTTTCCAAGGTGGGTGGAGATAGAAGCCCCTGCATCGGCAGCCATGGTAATCACATCTGCAGAAGCATTGTGATGCCCCAATGAGACTACAAGACCATCCTCGACTGCACTCTGTATAAACGATATTGATCCTTCCATTTCCGGGGCGACTGTAACCAGTTTAATGCCACCACCGGCTGCTTCCTGGTATTCCTGGAATTCATTATAGTCGGGTGGACGGATGTATTTTTCAAGGTGAGCTCCGCGGAATCCTTGTACCGGGGAGAGGTAAGGGCCTTCAAGATGAAAACCTGGAATGGACATGCCGATTTCCGGGTCATCCATTGCCTGGGACAGTATGGCAAAATTTGTTATAAGGCGTTCATGGGGACTAGTAATCACCGTTGGCAGATAGCTTGTAACACCTTCCTTCCATAAAGCTTTTGTAGCTTCGCGGATGCCGTCCAAAGACAAATCCGGTCCGGAAAAATCCACCCCCATATATCCATTGATCTGCATATCTATCAGACCGGGAGCAACATACAATTCGGGCGTAGCATCACCGGTGCCCAGGGGTACAATCCCGGTGATAATCCCATCTGTTATTTCGATTCCAACAGCTGAGCCATCACTGTACAGCAGTCCCTGAATAGAAGGTGGGGCCTTCTGGCAGGATGCCATCACAAATGCCAGAAGAAATATTGCAATTACCTTATTAATAACATGTTGCATCATTTTCTATTTATTAGGTGTTTTCTCTTCTTCAATTCTTTCGTTTCCCCAGGGATTCTCTTCCTCCCCGTAGTTTTTTCTGTACTCATGCCTCCAGCGGTGGATGTCAAGGTGGTTTATTTCCGGCATGAGTTTACGCTCTTCCTTCCCGGGTATGGGGTCTACCCTGGAGGGTTTGTCCAGGTACCAGTAGGCCACGCTCGACAGTTCAAGTGTCAGGAAATTATCGTGTCCATGTTCTATGGTAAAACGAATGGATTCATCAAAATGGATGGGGTCCTCGATATGGAACCGGTATGCATGTGTTCTCCCCAGCCACTGGATCTCATTCGGGGTCCGTCCGTAGCCGAAATAAGGATGGTAAAGTTCCTCATTGGGGCACCAGGAAGTATTAAAATAATCTTCGGTCCCCGTTCCATGAAGGGTGGGATATTTGTCCCCGTCAATGAAGATCATATCATCGCCTTCGCCATACCAGATTGGTGTGGGACAGTTGACAAAGTAATTCACGCCGGCAAAATGTCCTTTTCCTTCCGTTTTAAATATAAGGTAATTGCGTTCACCTTTTGGATTTTTACCGTTGTAGGAGGAGAGGAGTCCCCACTCATTTTCGCCTGCTTCCGGGTGGGCCTCGGTTACCTGGTGGTTGTACCAGGCGTGAAAATAAGCAGCATCTTCGGGGAGTTTTTTCATTTCCAGATAATCTATGTAATAATACAGAGCGTTGATCCTGAGGTCGGACTGGTTCTCTATCTCAATCCTGGCTCCCTTTACAAAAGGCATCTGGAAATAGCAGGAGAGTGCATTCCCATCCACCGGCGAGGCTGCAAGCGGTAGGGAAGTAAATGTATAGGTCTCGTCCCATCCCTGTCCAAAGAAAGGGCCGATGGGTGCCTCGACCGATGGGAAGTCGTTCCCGTCCCAGTAGATACGGAAGATAAGATCGGACCGGTTCAGTTCCGGAGCCGCCGGGCTTATTGTGATCCAGATATGGTTGATCGTTCCGGCTCCCTTGATATCGCATAGCGTATGGGTTTCGCCGGGCTCAATGTCCTCGGCCCGGTCGTTGTTCCCGCCGGAAGTATCATAACTGCTTATCCGTTTGCTCTTTACATCGTGTTTAATGGTGGCAAGGTTTTCCAGAGGGCTCTGAGCTGCAAGCCCGGTATACAGGTATGAGATCAACAGGAATCCAGTTATTCGATTTTTCATGGATGGTATGATTTTTTAATTAACTAAATATACCAAATCCATCGGATCCCATCAATAACATTTTGCGGTCCTGCCGGGGACCTACTCTATTACAAGCTTGGTCCTGTAAGTTTCCGGCCCTCTCAATTCAAGGAGATAAAGCCCTTTCCTTAAGGTTTCCCTTTTCAGCACGTATTGGGAAGTAGTGACATTATCTACTATCCTGTATACCTTTCCCGATAGATCCATCAGGATCAGTTTGTAGGTTTCATTTGAGGGATTATGGAAGCGGATTGTTGTTGCATGACTGAATGGATTCGGGTATGCATTTACTGAACCGGTATTCACAGATGTCATACCCAGGGCTGGTTCATTTACATCGACAATGTTTATAATAAATGACTCCTCGATATGGTTGCTTCCCAGGTCTGTGGCCCTGACTCTGATCATGTACTGGTTCTTCATCTCAAAATCGAATTTGAATGCAGCCATCAGCATATCACCAAGGATCATGAACAGGCCATTGTCATCATCCCCGGTCCCACTAACCAGATGATAGGTGTGCACATCAAAGGTATCCTTGTCCACCGTTCCAAACCTGCCTACAAGATCCCCGAACAGATTGTTTTCAAGGATGGAATTGTTATCAAGTTTCACTGTATCAGGTGGTGTACTGCCCGTTGTAGATCCTGATTCTTCTCCCGTATCATTAATGGTTATTGTAAAGGCTTTCTCAAGGTAAAAAGCTGCGTTGTCTGTGGTCCTTATCCTGACTGATAATGTGCTTTTAGTTTCATAATCAAACGTAGTTGCCGATACGAGAAGGTCACCGATCAGGGAAAAGCTGCTATTATCATCATCCCCGTCGCCGGATACCAGGTGATAGGTGTAATAGTCAAGTGTATCCACATCCCGTGTAGTGAGCCTTCCCACAAGGGAACCCGGGAGGAGGTTTTCATCAATGGTATGGTTCCCCAGCATAATTGAATCCGGAGGATTCTCGCCCGCCTTCAGCTTATTGTTATCCATGTTGGAAAGTGAATGCTGGTAAGGTCCGGTACCGGCTTTTTTACCACCGCCTTCGGGAACACAGGGATCCGGCTTTTCGACTGCCATCCGGTAGAAAAGATCCCCGGTAGTAGGCGATGGATCTGTCCACGAATTAAGACTTGCAGACAGGGAATGTACCGGATCAAAATTCACTCCGGTGCTGCTCCGGTATATTGTGTAAGTCTGATATTCAAACCCATAATATCGGTCCCATGAGAGCTGGGTCGTATTTAGCTCCGGGTTTGTTGTAACCAGCAGGTGTATAGTCTTATGCGGCCTGCACAGGTCTATATCGGTTTCATTATTGGCTGTATCAAGAGCAGTGATCTTATAGAGGTAAGCCTGTACTGTAGGATCGGCATTCGTATCCACAAACACACTCAGCTCATCGTAGGCGATGGTAGTAAGCCTGTCGTAAATTCCTGCCGCAATGCTTTCCCTGTAAATTCTATATGCCATTATCGGGGCCTTCGATTTCTTTTCCCAGACCACCAGGTTATGTCCTGTTGTTGAGGATACAGTTACCATGCAGATCTGGGGTGAGAGGTATACTGCGGCAGGTTCTGTTTCTGCCACACCACATGCGTTGGTGACGGTACATGTGTAATTGCCTTCATGGGAGGAATCAGCAGGTGTGAACCTGTATTCAGGGAGCTCCTCACCGGGGATTAATTCCCCGTCCTTTTCCCACTGGAATGTGATGGGAGAACTTCCCGTATAGACTATGTGAAAACTCAGTGATTTGCCGGATTCATGCCAGGTATCTTCGGGTTGCACCAGGATATCAGGCTTGACATTCACCTTGATGTAGACCGTCGTAGAAAGGACTTTGCCATATGAATTATTTATCTCGCAGTGGTAATTTCCCTCATCAACAGTCAGAATTGAATCCAGTTCCAGCGTTTTGTCCTTGTCCTGTCCGACAACATAAGCACCATCCTTGAACCATTTGAAGGTGACGGTATCGGATCCATCATATTCTACTTCCAGTACATGGTCCTCACCAAGACAGAATGTTCCCCCAACCGGCTGACTGGTAATTTCCGGAAGGCTGCCCTGGTTTTCATAGGCACCGATGTCGATTCTTCCATCGTTAATCCTTTGGTTTCCAGTCAGGTCCAGGCTGCTCAGTTTGAGACCTGCAGTATCAGTCGCCCCGAAATTGATTCCCGGGGAAACATTTGAAAGGGAGTAATCCGCCAGAAGTATTTCCTCCATGGGACCGATACCGGAATAGGGCAGTGGATTGTTGAATACCGGAGCCTCGGTAAGCAGATCGGTACACTTATCACCAGTGCATAGATTTGCAGGTACATAGCTTGAAATGATCTCGTAACCTTCCTGTGAGATACTTAATTCTGGTATGATCGAATTGATGATCCTTGCATTATCCCCGGTCCAGATACTTGCCCCGGAGCTATTGTTAACGATTGTATTATTTACGCAATTAATATTGAAACAGGTACCCATGGTTACCTGTCCATTATTATGGTATATACTATTGTTTATAAAATCAATATTGGCCCCGCCGAGGCTTACAATTCTCTGTTCACAATCATTATTGTAGATCAGGTTGTCTCTTACAAGATAATTTGAACCATTTACCAACATAATTAAACCAGCGGTCGAGGTGATCTTGTTGTTATAGAAGGTACAGCCTTTTACAATGTAATTCGGGCCTGAAAATGTGTACACCAGTGATGAATGAATCATATGGCAATTCCGGAAGACACATTTTTCTACATGGACATTCCCGTTCGACCTTCCGGTAATAAGTCCACGCTCTTCATCTATAGTACGGTATACTTTTCCAAATTCAAAAACACAATGCTTGAATACCCTTGGATCAAAACCCTGGCAATCGATATGTCCCCATCCCCCGGAATCGCTTGCCGCATTACTGAATCCTGCTGTATCTTTTATCGTGAATAGAATCGGGGCATTTGCTGTGCCAATGGCATAAAGCGAATCCCAGGCATATATATTATGATTCCCATCTGACAGTATCACAACACCGGGATAAATCGTCACCTTTGCATTCAATCTGGTTTCTTTAGTAATATGAACAGTATCTGCTATCCAAACTTCCGGAGAGCTTATGGTGGCTGCGGGGGTATAGGATTCGACACGAAATTCAAAACAACCGGGATCGACATGGCCATAATTGATCCTGCGATTGCCAGCCATATCCTTCTCGATGGAGAATTGATTTATTGGTTCGACGTTTCCTTCATTAATGAGAAAGGAGTTATCAGAAAGATACCAGTCCTCCGGCTTGCTGAGTATCCCGTTACCGGTAAAAGCAGTTGGATTAAAAATAGATGGATTCCCGAATAAATTGTCTGATTCCATAATGGCTCCATTGTCCTGACCGACGATCTCTCCCATACCCATTCCAATCAGGTTATACTTTACCACTGGCTGGGAACTCATTGAACTCAAGGATATCTGGGCTAAACCGATGGAGTTTTCATTCCCGTAGAGGATATTATTAGTGGCGATGGTACCTGAAGATCCTTCAAATCTCAATCCTGCTCCATCCGATCGATGGCTTAAATTATTACAAATGGTATTGTTGTAGAGCTTACCCCCACCCGCCTGGTAATAAATCCCTCCTGCGGAACTACATTCATTGTTTACGATCAGGTTCTGTATGATCCTGGGATATGAAGATCCGCACATTATTCCCCCACCGCTCACGGTATTTTGGAATGAACGATTGTTGGATATGAAATTATTAATTATCAGGGGACTCCCCGCATATATCTTGATCCCGCCGCCTGCACTATGCCCATAAGCTCTGTTATTGATAATCATAGAATTGGTTACCTCACCGTCTTCGCTGGAATAGATATATATTCCGCCGGCAGTTTGAACACTAAAATTGTCTGTACCATAGGCTATGTTGTCCCTTACCATACAACTGTCTATGAATGCATGGTCTGATGTATATATTCCCCCGCAATTTGTTCCTAAATTATTTCGGATAACCGAATGAGTCATATACATGTACCCATCACCCCCGAAATGAAACGGGGCTTTATGTGAGTTATAGGGGATTCCTGTATTATCAACCGTGCTGATGAATTCGAAAATGCAATGGCTGAAATTGGAGACACTGCTGGTCCATGTCTGATACTCAATGCCCGCCCATGACCCTGTATAATTCGAAGTATCTGCGAGTCCCGCGCTATCGGGCAGCATCGCAGGATCATTTGTCACCCTGGTAAAACGTATGGAATCATTTGTAGCACCAAGGGCCGTAAGTTCTCCATGGATGGTGAACCGGAAATGTCCTTCGAAATCAACTACAACACCTGCTTCAATTACCAGGGATTCATT
>DRHS01000062.1 GCA_011053095.1 Bacteroides sp. | reverse complement strand
GTACCGAGCAGAAGAACGATAAACCAGGTATGTCCACCAATATAACTATCAAGGTTTACTAGGAAATCATGAATTTTGTCCATGGGAGACAAAAATAGCAATATTTTGTAACTTGTGGGGATGAGAATCACTACCAGAACACTGACGATATTACTGATTACTGCCAGTAGTTTTTCGGTTTTCGGACAATCCAATTACTCACCAAATCAGAGGGTTGCCCTGGTAATCGGCAATTCTAACTATGATACCGGTCCACTGCTCAATCCCGGTAATGACGCCAGAGCCATGGCCCAGGCTTTGCGTGAAACTAATTTCGAGGTTTTGGAATATGTCGACCTTGCCACCAAGGCCGATATGAAAAGGGCTATCAGGGAGTTCGGGAAGAAAATACAGAATGGTGGAGTTGGACTCTTCTATTATGCGGGACACGGGATACAGGTAAACGGAAAGAATTTCCTCATCCCTACAAAAGCGAAGATCTATGCGGAAGAGGAGGTGGAATATGAATCGGTAGATGTCGGATTTGCATTGTCACAGATGGAGATCGCCCGTAACCGTATGAACATAATTATCCTGGATGCATGCCGTAACAATCCCTTTGCAAGGAGCTGGAGGTCGGCAGCTACGGGATTGGCTTTTATCAATGCACCAACAGGAACGATGATCGCATATTCTACTTCACCGGGTTCTGTTGCATCGGATGGCACCGGATCAAACGGGCTGTATACTGAGGAGCTTCTGAAACAGATGCAAAAAGAGGGAATGAAGATTGAGGATGTCTTTAAAAGTGTAAGGGCGGAAGTTCTTGACAAAAGCAACAAACAGCAAACCCCCTGGGAATCTTCATCCCTGGTTGGTGATTTTTATTTTATTAAACCGGAAGCAGAGATCACCCAAACCCAGACAGGAACAGGTGAAATTGGCACAGTAGAAGATTATTTCTCTAAAGAATACACCGACGCATTCAGTTCCAATGAAAAGCTGGAATGGAGAAGAGGGTCAAATAATAATTACTTCTTTTTCAAAAATGGTGTCGATATTTCAATGGAGACAACGGCAGCAAAGGCCAGCGATGATATCCTACTCTATGATAATGCGGCTTACAGGACATATCTGCTAAGAGATTTCTACAATATTGAACACAAAAATGCCATGGTCCCAGAGGAAATATTCAGTTTATCAAATTCATTCTGGAAGTCAAACGGAGAGAACACCTACTGGTTCTATCTTGAAGGAAGGGATCTAAGTAAACAGTCCAGTTCGACAGCTTATGGTGATGATTACCTGATCTACGTTAAAGAAAGCGGAAAGTATTACATGATGGCCCCCTATAAGGATGCTGTTCCGTGGGAATATTACCCTTCCTATGAAGTGATCACATACAATAAAACCCTCTGGTGGGCCAATGAGACATATTATTACCTGTATGTTGACGGCCAGCAAATCGCCTTAAAAACATGGCCCCAATGGGAAGGAAACAGCCTTATCGTTCATGATGAGGAATCACAATCGAGCTACCTGTTCAGAGATTACTACAATTTAAAGGACAAGATGCTAAGACCAGCCGAGATACTGTTTCGCCCGGGATTCCTGACTTGTACCAGGGGTGAGGACAATATATATTATCTTTATAAGGAAAATACGGCCTATTATATGCCCAGTCCCACTGCTTACTCGAACCAGGATCTGCTTTTATACGATACTTCATTCTATCAATATATGGTTTTTGAAAACTACCTTAGCACCCCAACCAATACGCATATTGTGGGGAAACCCATTTATTCCCGAAACGGTACAGTCTGGAGAAGCCATCAAGGCGTCTATTACCTGTATATCAGGGGAGTACTTCAGGTTGATGGACTGGTAACCTCACAATACTCACTTAATAATTCAGATCTTGAGGTAACCGAGCTTGTGAACGGTAATATTTGGATCCTGAAGGATTATGCCAACCGTGCCGACAATATTCTCCGGCCGGCGGAGCTTAAACAATAGTATTCAGAAAAATTCCTTAATTTTCCATGGCATAACAATCTACTGGTAATCCGATGACCAACATCGGCTTACCTCTTTTCATATGGCTATAGAAATACGAGAGGTCACAGGCAGGAAGCAGAGAAGGATTTTTATTCATCTCCCGGCAAAGATCCATAAAAACCATTCCAATTGGGTCCCCCCGATATACATGGACGACAGGGGCTTTTTTAATCCCCCAAAAAACAAATCTTTCGCGTATTCCGATGCAATTCTTTACCTGGCTTACCGGGATATAAAGGTTGTAGGAAGGATCATGGGAATAATCAACAATCGTTACAATGAGGCCAGGGGGGAAAAGCATGCACGTTTCTGTTTCCTGGAATGCTGGGATGAACAGGAGGTTGCTACAGCCCTGATCTCTGCTGTCGAAACCTGGGCCTCTGAAAGGGGAATGGTAAAGCTGGTGGGACCGCTGGGATTTTCTGACAAAGATCCCCAGGGACTCCTGGTGGAAGGATTTGACCAGCCCCAGGTCATCGCTACAACCTGTAATTTTGAATTCCTTCCCAAACTGGTGGAAAAGTATGGATTTGTAAAGGAAGTGGACCTGGTTGTCTACCATCTTGATATTCCGGATAAGGTGCCCGATGTTTACCAGCGTGTATCTAGCTGGGGCCTTAACAGGGAACACCTGGTGATCAGGGAATTCAAACGCCGAAAGGATCTCAAGCCGGCTATCAGGCCTGCATTGCAACTCATGAACGAGACCTTTGAGGGCATCTACGGTTACGACCAGATGACCGGAAAGGAGATGGATGAATTTGCCGCCCGTTATATCCCCCTGCTCGATCCGAGGTTCATCAAAGTAATAGAAAATGGCAAAGGAGAGGTAATTGCCTTTGTGATTGGTATGCCTGACATTAGCAAAGGGATACAGAAATCAAAAGGATATCTTTTCCCCATCGGGATCTTCCAGATCCTGCGCGCAGGTAAAAAAACAAAACAGCTGAACCTTCTCCTCGGGGGGATCCGTGAAGATTACCGTGGGAAAGGCCTTGATGCAGTTATGGGAGCAAAAATGATAGAGTCGGCGCATGAAGCGGGACTAAATCATATCGACAGCCATCTTGAGCTTGAGGATAATCTGAAGGTCCGTGCCGAAATGGAACGGATGGGTGGAGTAATCTATAAACGCTACCGGATTTTTCAGAAACCCATCCTCATGTAGTCAATCACGAGGTGGATGTCAAGTTCCTTGATTCCATTCCGGAGCAGGTAGACAGAATCCTCCTTCATGACCGAGCTGAACCAGTCGAAATCCCGGCCACTCTTTTCAAGACTTTTACGATAGTTGGGAATGGCCTCCTTACGGTTTCCCTTGCACCAGAGAACATGACCTATGTTCATGAAATCGTTTCGGTTCCCCTCCTTTTCAATGACTTTCCAAAAGTATTTTTCGGCCTGGTCAAATTTGCCAAGAACAAATGAACACCAGGCTATGGGACGATGTACCTTATGGTTTTCCGGCTGATGGTATTCGACTTTGAAGTAATAATTAAGTGCCCCCTCAAAATCTTCACGGTCCATCAGGGTATGCCCGAGATTGGATTGTATGACCAGGTTTTCGGGTTCCAGTTTCTCCGCTCTCTGGTAATACTTCAAGGCAGTATCAGTATCACTGGTTTTTCGGGAACAAAAAGCTATTTTCTTGATCAACCAGGGCTTCTCACGTTCAAATAATTCAGCCTTATGGTAATGTTCCAGCGCTTTTTCAAAGTTCCCCAGCTTCTGGTATGAGAATCCTGTTTTCTCATGCAGTTCACCGTTTTCTTCTGTATTGCACAACTGCTCAAATACCCGGATGGCTTTCTCGTAATAGTCTTTCTCAAAATAAAATTCACCTATGTTCCTCAGGATATTTTTGTCCCTTATCAAAACATTGAACATATTTGAATGCTCGAAGTCAAAATCGATCCCGAAAACATCATCGATCTCATTTTTCCATGGATGCAACTTGAAAAATCGATAGAGGTCCTGCAGGTACTGAGTATAAATAGCCTTATCCCTTAGGGTATCATCCAGCATTTCATCGTTTTCTGCAAGTTCGTTCATTGCTTTCAGTTCCATATTGAACAATTCCATCATCATGGATTTTTGCATGTCTGGCATATGCCTGACATTCAGGCAGAAAGAATATTTATCCGAATTACAGAGGAAAGATGAACGCTCTAATCCTTCTGTAAACTGATCCACATCAAAATCCCCTTCCTGTCCTGCAAGCCCTTCTCTTACCTCCTCGTTTTCTTTATGGAAAGGCAGGAACCAATTACTTATCTCATTGAAGAAAGGAAATCTCTTCAGCATCGCAAAAGCACTCAGAAATACATCCGAGCCCTGCATCTGAAGGTTTGAAAATTCCTCGATCTTATTATAAAGGTCAGGGGTATCCTCAAAAACAGTTTCCCAGTCCGGATTCTCGTCATCAAGTCCCTTGGAAGAAAGAATCTCATCAAGATCGAGTTTCTCTTCGAGTGTCGATTTCATCTTCATCATCTCCGGCAGTATCTCTTCCCGGATCTTTTTTGTGACCTTTTCGGTCTCAAGAGCCTTAAGAAACTGGATAACAATGGCCTCAATGTTTTTTTCAAGTTTTTTAGATTCCCGGGCAGCTTCAAGCCGGTTAATTATCTCCGGGTAATAGACAAGGCGGTTGTCATGGTAATAGAGCGAGACAAACAGCCCTATAAGTGCTCTTTGCCAGACCTGCATCTCCCCTTCTTCGAAAAAATCGAAAAGCAAGTTTACTTTTTCGACATCAAAATGTCTGAGAAGGGAAAGTGTAAGTGCACTAACCATGATTGATTTGTCATGCCAGGGGATTGGTTTTGACTTGCAGATTTTTCCCACCATGTTAATATCTGCATCCTTGAATTTATCAGTCAGCCAGATCATACGGAAGATGATTTTCAGGCTCTCCTGGTAATCCTCTGATTGCTTATCATCCTCAGCTCCGCTTTCTGAAAGGATGGATTCAATCTCTTTCCCGAAGGATAACTTCTCAGCCATATCGGAAGAGGAAGCCATAACTCTGTAGCGCACCTCTTCAACCTCCTGTTTGAGGTTATAATAGGAAATCAGGCGCTCCTTCATGAGTATGTCCTCACGGATATCATCGTTTAGTTCCAGTATTGACCTCATAAGCCGACTGTATACCTTCTCCTTCTCAGGATCATCACCAAGCTCAAATGAATAGCGAAGCATGCTGCCGTAAGTATCCCTGTGTTTATCCAACTGCAATGAATGTTCCCGGTTTGTGCAATACGCTGCCATGCTGCTGAGTGCATCCATGGCTTCATTAATCCGGTTCTCATCGACAAACCGGACAACCTGCTGGTGTTTTTCTGTCAATTCCTGGTATGTCATGCCTCTTTCATTACAAAAACTATCCCATTATAAATTACGGGATATTTTGGACATTTTGTCACACCCGCCCAAAATTTCATCGAAATTCTGCAGTCCGGGGCAATTGTCCCAATCTCTGGCGGCAGGTAAATAAGAAAGGCTGCCCTTTTGAGGCAGCCCCTGTATATATAAGGATCCCTTGCGGGATATATTGCTGATTACCGGAGCAACCCCACCCCGGGAATAGAATCAATTTTGTATTATAGAAGCAGTTTTTCTATCTGGTCCACGAACATCTGCCTGGTTTCTTCTTTTGTTCGTGCAATTCCGGAACTCATAGTTGGTTTTCCTTCCATTGGTACAAAAAGAAATGATGGAATGCTCTTGATCCCGAACAGCATAGCCAGTTCCTTTTCCGCCTCTGTGTCAATTTTATAAACATTTATCTTACCGTCGTATTCTTTTGCAAGTTCCTCCAGAATGGGGGATGTAGTGCGACATGGTGCACACCAGTCGGCATAAAAATCAATCAGGCATGGTTTATCACCTTCAAAAATCCATTCTTCCTTATTCTTCTCATAATCCATTACCTTGGCAAGGAAATCCTCCTTTGTTAGCATCTTGGCGTAATGCTCTTTTTCAGCACCCGATGCCTTCTCCTTAGCTCCAACATCTTCTAAGACAGATGATTCTGATGATTTGGCCTGATCATCTTTTGATGAACTGCTTGAGCATGATCCGATTATCAATAAGACTGCCGCGGTAAGTACTAAATATTGTTTTTTCATTGTAAAAATCTTTTAATTACAATTTTTGATTACCAGGTTATTGCGGGCTGACTACATCGTCATTTACCTGCCCGGATCCTTTATCCTCAAGGGTTTCAGTTGCCCGCGACGAGAACGCAAGCAATCCTATCAGTCCACCAAAAAGTGTGCTGGTATGCCAGTTTGCTGTCAGGGGACAGGTACCGCTGGTACATCCTATAATCCTCCAATAAGCAAAACCAATCGTCGCACCAATCAATGTGAACAATAGAGTCCTCCGGTATTTAATAAATAATGTTTTCATAGTTATTCATAGATCTACAGCCTCTATATCAAAATTCATTCCAAATATATACATAAGTAGATACTAACAGAAAGGTGTCAAATTGGCATTGTTGAAAAGACCTTTTCACTTTTCTCCATAATTTACTATGGGTAATACCTCCTTGCCAATTAAGTCCGTAGCTTCCAAAAGCTGCTGATGAGAGAGTCCGGCGTTATCCATCTGGAAAGTAAACCTTGAAATTCCTCCCAGTGCATGGCTGTGCTTAAGTATCTTTTCCGCGACTTGTTCCGGATTGCCAATAACAATAGCACCTGCAGGCCCTGTCTGCATATCAAAATGGGTTCGGCTGACAGGAGGCCATCCTCGTTCTGCTCCTATCCTGGTAAATGCTTCGGCATATCCCGGATAATAATCCTCTATTGCATCATTGGAATCCTTTGCAACATATCCCAAAGAATGCAGTCCCACCTTTAGCTTTTCAGGAGGATGTCCTGCTTCCTCACCTGCCCTTCTGTAAAGATCAATCAATGGTCGGAATCGATGCGTTTCCCCACCGATCACTGCCACCATTAATGGCAGACCCAGTTCTCCAGCCCGGACAAAAGAGGCTGGAGTACCTCCTACCCCAAGCCACATTGGTATTGGATTTTGCATGGGTCTCGGGTAAATGGCCTGGTCTCTCAGTTCAGCACGAAATCTACCCGACCAACTGACTACTTCATTCTCCCGGATCTTGAGCAGAAGACCCAGCTTCTCGGCAAATAATGCGTCATAATCCTTTAAATCCAGACCAAAAAGGGGAAAGGATTCTGTAAAAGATCCACGGCC